>NZ_JBHTSF010000041.1:45342-63969 GCF_042795295.1 Streptomyces sp. NPDC056486 | reverse complement strand
CTCGATCGAGTGCCGGGCCCGCGTGAGGTGCGAAGTGCCGGGTGCCGGTGTGAGGCGTACCAGGCGTACGTATCCGCCGTACGTGTCAGTCGTCTGTATCAGCTGTACGTATCAGGCGTACGGATAGAAGCCCGAGCCGGACTTGCGGCCGAGACGGCCGGCGTCCACCATCCGCTGGAGCAGCGGGGGAGCGGCGTACAGCGGCTCCTTGTACTCGGCGTACATGCTGTCCGCGACCGAGGCGACGGTGTCGAGGCCGATCAGGTCGGCGAGCTTGAGCGGGCCCATCGGGTGGGCGCAGCCGAGCTCCATGCCGTTGTCGATGTCCTCGCGGCTCGCGATGCCCGACTCGAACATCCGGATCGCGGAGAGCAGATACGGGATGAGCAGCGCGTTGACCACGAAGCCCGAGCGGTCCTGCGCGCGGATCGCGTGCTTGCCGAGCACCTTCTCGACCATGGACTGCGCCCGGCTGATCGTCCCCTCGGACGTCGTGAGCGCGGGGATCAGCTCCACGAGCTGCTGCACCGGTGCCGGGTTGAAGAAGTGGATGCCGATGACCGCGTCGGGGCGGGACGTCGCGACAGCCAGCTTCACCAGCGGGATGGACGAGGTGTTGGAGGCGAGGATCGCGTCCTGCCGGGTCACCACCTGGTCGAGCACCTGGAAGATCTCGGTCTTGACCGCCTCGTTCTCGACGACCGCCTCGATCACGAGGTCGCGGTCGGAGAACTCCCCGAGGTCGGTCGTGAAGCTGAGACGGGCGAGCGTCTCGTCGCGCTCCTCGTCCGAGATCTTGCCGCGTTCGGCGGCCTTGGAGAGGGAGTTGTAGAGCCGGGTGCGGCCGATCTCCAGGGCCTCGCCGGTGGTCTCGGCGACCTTCACATCGAGTCCGGAGCGGGCGCAGACCTCCGCGATCCCGGCGCCCATCTGGCCACAGCCCACTACTCCGACGCGTTCAATGTCGGGCATAGAGTCGGTCACCTCGTGCCTTTCGCTGATCAACGGGCGGGCAGCCCCCCGTACGGTTGCGGCGTCTGCCCCAGCGGCGAACGTTACTCCGGAACCTCCGGTGCGTGACGTGCCGGGTCGGGCATGCTGTCCCCTACAGACTGCGGTTCCGGCGGATATAGCAGCCCAGGGGGCGAGCGGATGAGGCGTATGTCACGCCGAGGGTTCACGATTGCGGCGGCCACAATGGTGGCGGGGCTCACAGCTGCGGGGGACGCCGCGGCCGTTCCCGAGCGCGCGCCGTCCCGCCGTGAGCTGCGGGGCATGTGGCTGGCGACCGTCGCCAACCGCGACTGGCCGTCGAAGCCCGGCCTCACGGCGGCCCAGCAGCGCGCCGAGCTGATCGGCCATCTCGACACGGCCGTCCGGCGCAAGCTGAACGCGGTGGTCTTCCAAGTGCGCCCCACCGCCGACGCGTTGTGGCCCTCGCCGTACGAGCCGTGGGCGGAGTGTCTGACCGGCGTGCAGGGCAAGCATCCCGGCTGGGACCCGCTGGGCACCGCCGTGACCGAGGCGCACCGCAGGGGCCTTGAACTGCACGCCTGGTTCAACCCCTTCCGTATCGCCAACCACACGGACCCCTCGCGCCTCGTCCCGACACACCCCGCGCGGCTGCACCCGGACTGGGTCGTGCCGTACGGCGGGAAGCTGTACTACAACCCCGGCCTGCCCGAGGTGCGGCGCTTCGTCCAGGACGCGATGCTCGACGCCGTGCGCCACTACGCCATCGACGCCGTGCACTGGGACGACTACTTCTACCCGTATCCGGTCGCCGGGCAGATCTTCGACGACGACGACGCCTTCGCGCGCTACGGCGGCGGCTTCCCGGACCGGGCCGCCTGGCGCCGCGACAACATCGACCGCCTGGTGCGCGAGATGGCGACGCGGGTGAAGAAGGTGCGTAAGCACGTGCAGTTCGGGATCAGCCCGTTCGGGGTCTGGCGCAACGCCTCGACCGATCCGCTCGGTTCGGACACCCAGGCGGGCGTACAGACCTACGACAACCTGCACGCCGACACCCGCGGGTGGGTCAAGAAGGGCTGGCTCGACTACATCTGCCCGCAGCTCTACTGGAACATCGGTTTCACCGTCGCGGACTACGGCAAGCTGCTGCCCTGGTGGGCCGATGTCGTCAGCGGCACGGGCGTGCGCCTCTATGTGGGAGAGGCCCTCTACAAGGCGGGCGATCCGGCGCAGCCCGCGCCCTGGCAGGACCCGGCTGAGCTGTCCCGCCACCTCACGTACGCCAAGGGGTTCCCGCAGGCGCGCGGGCATGTGTACTTCTCGGCGAAGGAAGTGGGCGTGGACAAGAACGGTGCGATGGCGCGCGTGGTCGCCGACCACTACCGCAAGCCGGTCAAGCCGCCCCGCTGATCCGCTCCAGCCGAACAGTTACTGAGCCGGGTCCTGGTGTCGTACGACAGTGTCGGGGCCCGGTGACATCAGCGTCTCGTGGCCGTCCTCGAAGCGGACGCGGTACGGCGGGCCGCCGTCCGCGCCGAGCACCTCGACGACCTCCCCGATCCGGTCGTGCTGCCCGACGGTCCTGCCGTGCAGCACCAGCTCGTCGCCTACGGTTGCACGCATCTGGAGCGACCTCCTCGTCCCACCCTGCGGTTGCTTTCCGTGGCCGCAAGTCTACGTCCGGTGGGGGAAGCTGAGGCCTGGCCGTCGGCGCCTGGAGCGAGAGACCTAGCCGCGCGCCCGTTGGGTGACCGCGATGCACACGAGGACGGCGGCCGCGGTCAGTGGCGCGGCGGGCGTGAGGTGCTCGCCGAGCAGGAACACCGACCAGACCAGGGTGAGCAGCGGCTGCGCGAGCTGGAGCTGGCTGGCCTTGGGGACGCCGATCGCCGCCATGCCGCGGTACCAGACGACCAGGCCGAGGAACTGCGAGCCGATGGCGGAGTAGAGGAGCCCGGCGGTGCTGTGCCCGGTGAGCTGGAAGGCCTCGTGCTGGAGGGCGAGCGTCGCGCCGATCGCGGCGAGCGGCAGGCACAGGACGAGTGCCCAGCCGATGACCTGCCAGCCCGGCATCTCGCGGGCGAGCCGGCCGCCCTCGGTGTAACCGGCCGCGCAGATCAGCAGTGAGCCGAAGAGGTAGAGGTCCGCGGACGACAGGGCGCCGCCGCTCTGCTGCACGGTGAACGCGATCACCGCGGCCGCACCCGCCAGGGCCGCCACCCAGAACATCCGCGAGGGGCGTGCCCCGGTGCGCAGCGCCGAGAACACGGCGGTCGTCAGGGGGAGCAGGCCGACGACCACGGCCGCGTGGGCGGTGGTGGAGGTCTGCAGGGCGAGCGTGGTGAGCAGCGGGAAGCCGATGACGACTCCGGCGCCGACGACGGCGAGCCCGGCCCAGTGGCGGCGGGCGGGCAGCGGGACGCGCAGGGCGAGCAGGGCGCCGCCCGCTATGACCGCGCTCAGGACGGCGCGCAGGGCCACGAACGACCAGGGGCCGATGCCCTCGAGGCCCCAGGCGGTGGAGGGGAAGGTGAGCGAGAAGGCGGTGACGCCGAGTGCGGCCATGACGGTGCCGCTGCGGCGGGAGCTGTTGCCCGTGCCCGTGATCGTGCCGGTGGGCGTGGTCGTAGTAACTGCTATCCGACTCGGGCGAGTAGCGCTATCCTGTGCTGTCATGTACGAGGGTAGCAGTGTCGCTGATTTGGCAAGACAGTTGCGGGACGAGGTTGACCGCTACTCGCCAGGTGGAAAGCTGCCGTCGAGTCGAGCGCTTGTCGACCGGTTCCGGGTGAGTCCGGTGACCGTGTCGCGGGCCCTGGGGCAGCTGGCCGCCGAGGGTCTTGTCGTCACGCGGCCCGGCGCCGGTGTCTTCCGCGCCGAGCCGCAGACCGCTGCCGCGCCCGCGGGGGACACCTCGTGGCAGGAGGTGGCGCTGAGCGCGGATGTGGCGACGGAGCTGGTGCCGCGCGCCGTGGACGCCTCCGGGGTCGTGGTCACGCTCGCGGCGCCGTCGCCCGGCGTCATCGAGTTCAACGGCGGCTATCTGCATCCTTCGCTGCAGCCCGAGCGCGCGATGGCGTCGGCCCTCGCGCGGGCCGGACGGCGGCCCGGCGCATGGGGGAGGCCGCCGCTCGACGGGCTTCCCGAGCTGCGGGAGTGGTTCGCGCGGGGCATCGGCGGCGCGATCACGGCCGCCGAGGTGCTGATCACCGCGGGCGGCCAGAGCGCGCTCACCACGGCGCTGCGAGCGCTCGCCCCGCCCGGGGCGCCGGTCCTCGTCGAGTCGCCGACGTATCCCGGCATGCTGGCGATCGCCCGCGCGGCGGGGCTGCGTCCTGTGCCGGTGCCGGTGGACACGGACGGCGTACGTCCCGACCTGCTCGCCGCGGCGTTCAAGGCCACGGGGGCGCGGGTGTTCGTCTGCCAGCCGCTCTTCCAGAATCCGACGGGGGCGGTGCTCTCGCCGGAGCGCCGCCCCGAGGTCCTTCGCATCGCGCGCGAGGCCGGGGCCTTCGTCATCGAGGACGACTTCGTGCGCCGCCTCGTCCACGAAGACGCGGGTCCGCTGCCCAGGCCGCTGCAGTCCGACGACCCGGACGGAGTCGTCGTGCACGTCTGCTCGCTCACCAAGGCCACCTCACCGAGCTTCCGGGTGAGCGCCCTCGTCGCGCGCGGACCGGTCCTCGAACGGCTGCGCGCGATCCAGGTCGTCGACCACTTCTTCGTGCCGAGACCGCTTCAGGAGGCGGCGCTCGAACTGGTCGGTTCCCCGGCGTGGCCCCGCCATCTCCGGGACGTGGCGCGCGAGTTGAAGGAGCGCAGGGACGCGATGGCGGCGGCCCTGCGCCTGAACCTGCCCGAACTCGCCCTGCCGCACATCCCCGCGGGCGGCTACCTCCTGTGGCTGCGCCTGCCCGACGGCACGAACGAGACGGACCTGGTGGGCGCGGCCTCGCGAGCGGGCGTCGCGGTGGCCCCCGGCCGCGCGTACTTCGCCGCCGAACCCCCGGCGGCGTACCTGCGGTTGAGCTTCGCGGCGGTCGCGGGCATGGGGGAGATCGGCGAGGGGGTGCGCAGGCTCCGGACGGCGTGTGACGAGGTGCGCGGGGCGTCCGGCTGAGGTCCGCCCCGCGCCGCCGGGTGAAATCCGCTCGACGGTCCGTCGGGGCGCCTGCCAGCCTTGCGACCATGACCGACGCACTTCACACCCTTCCCGCGGGGTACGAGATCTCCACCGACGCCGCACGCCTCGACGCCGCCCGCGTCCATCGATGGCTCTCCACGGACGCGTACTGGGCGATGGGGCGGGCCCGCGAGAAGCAGGACCGGGCGATCGCCGGATCGCTCAACTTCGGGGTCTACGAGGAAGCCTCCGGCGAGCAGGTCGCGTACGCCCGCGTGGTGACGGACCGGACGACCTTCGCCTGGCTCTGTGACGTGTACGTCGACCGGGCGGTGCGGGGCAAGGGCTTCGGGAGCGCGCTCGTGGCCGCGGTCAGGGACCATCTGGAGCCGTACGGTCTGCGGCGGATTCTGCTGGCTACGGCCGATGCGCACGGGGTGTACGAGAAGGTCGGATTCGGTGCCCTCGAAGACCCGGCGAAGTGGATGGCGCTCGGCAGACAGTGAGCGGCTCCCCGGGCGCGATGACCGCGTACGTACTCACGGCGAAGCCTTGACCTGCACAGCCACGCACCCCACGATCACCGCATGCACGTTCGTGTATCGCTCATAGCCGCCGCGCGAAGCGGCTCGCTGCTCGCCGAGCGTTTCGACGACGACCGGCCGCTCGACCAGGCGGGATGGCACGAGATCCAGCTCGCCGCACCCGCGCTGCTTCCGCTCGGCGTGGCCGAGCTGCGCTACTGCTCGCCCACGCCGCGCAGCCGCGCGACCGGCGACGCCCTCGGCTTCGCGCCCCTGGCCCAACCGGCCCTGCGGGACTGCGACATGGGGCGCTGGCGCGGTCTGACCCTCGGTGACGTGACGGCGAGCGAACCGGCCGCCGTCGAGGCCTGGCTGCGCGACCCGCGCTCGGCGCCGCACGGCGGAGAGTCGCTCCTCGCGTTCATCTCGCGGATCGGCGGCTGGCTGGACACACGACCCGTCGACGACGGCTCACGGATCCTCGCGGTGGCCGAGCCCGCGGTGGTCCGCGCGGCCCTCGTCTACGCCCTGAAGGCGCCCCCGGCGACGTACTGGAACATCGACGTCCACCCCCTGTCGACGGTCACGCTGACCGGTCACGGCGGTCGCTGGAACCTGCGGATCGCGTATACGCGGTCGTGAGGATCAGGTCTTTGGCGGGTCCTGCCACCCGCCACCGCATCCGCCAGCGCCGCTCGTCGTACACCTCGAACTCACCCCGGTAGAGGTCGAGCGCGCACGGATGGTCGGCGGTGTGCCTGCCGGTGCGCAGGTCCAGATCGTGGAAGGGACGGCCGTCGGCGAAGTGCACATGTGCGGTGGCCGGGTCGTCGCCCGGCAGGAAACGCAGCGTGCGTTCGGCGGGGCGGGCGGTACCCCGCCAGACGAAGGTGCCGGACTCGTGATGCAGGAGGCCGCCACCGCCGTCGTCAAGGGGCGTGAACACCGTCGTGCCCGTGAAGTGCCCCTCCGCGTTCCCGGCCAGGTCCTGTGCCGTCCGCTCGACCGTCCACTCACCGGCCAGGTACGCGAGCACGTCCGGCACCGCGTAGTACGCGTCGTTCATGATCCGCACTTTACTCGGGGTGCTTCTCCTTCTACTTCTCGACGAAGCCGAGGCTGTTCTCGTCGTAGCGCGTTCCCGCGACCGTACCGGCGGGGGCCACCGCTTCGATCGCCGCGAGCTCATCGGCGGACAGCTCGACGGCGAGTGCGCCCAGGTTCTCCGTGAGGTACTTCTCCCGGCGCGTGCCCGGAATCGGCACCACGTTGTCGCCGCGGTGCTGCACCCAGGCCAGGGCGAGCTGCCCCGCGGTAACGCCCTTCTTGGCGGCGAGCGCGTCGAGGGCGGCCACGATGGACAGGTTCCGTTCGAGGTTCCCGTCGGCGAACCGCGGCTGCCCGCGCCGCATGTCGCCTTCCTGGAGGCTGTCGACGGAGGTGTACCGCCCGGTCAGGAAGCCGCGCCCGAGCGGCGAGAACGGTACGACGCCGATGCCGAGCTCCCCGCAGACCGGTGCGATCTCCGCCTCCAGATCGCGCGTCCACAGCGACCACTCGCTCTGCAGCGCGGCGATCGGATGCACCGCGTGCGCCCGTCGGATCGTCTGCGCGCTCGCCTCGGAGAGCCCGATGTGGCGTATCTTCCCGGCCTCGACGAGCTCGGCCAGCGCGCTGACGGTCTCCTCGATCGGCACGCTCTGATCGACCCGGTGCAGGTAGTACAGGTCGATGTGGTCGATGCCGAGGCGCCGCAGCGACGCCTCGCACGCCTGTCGTACGTAGGCGGCGTCGCCCCTGATCTTCGTCGGTTCACCGGGTCCGTTGGCGAAGCCGAACTTCGTGGCGACGACGGCCTGCTCACGCCGCCCGGCAAGCGCGCGGCCGACCAGCTCTTCGTTGTGCCCCGCGCCGTAGATGTCGGAGGTGTCGAGCAGGGTGACGCCGAGGTCGAGGGCGCGGTGGATCGTCGCGATCGACTGTGCGTCGTCCGCGGCGCCGTACGCGTGACTCATCCCCATGCAGCCGAGCCCCTGCGCGGAAACGGTCAGTCCTCCGAGACCGCGGGTGGGAATGCCGGTCATGGCGGTACCTCCAGGTGGATCCGTGTGCCCTGTTCGGGGCGGACGGATCCGACCTTAGGAGTTGGAGTCGACTCCAAGTCAAGCCATTTGACCTGGCGTTGAGGCGGTCACTTACCGTCCGCCGCCGCGTACAGCGCCGCCACGTCGAGCTTCTTCATGCCGAGCATGGCCGCCATGGCGCGCTGTGCCCGCCCCTGGTCGGGGTCGGACATGAGCTTGCCCAGGTCGGCGGGGACGACCTGCCAGGAGAGCCCGAACCTGTCCTTGAGCCAGCCGCACGGGCCTTCCTCGCCGCCCTCGGAGAGCTTCGTCCAGTAGTGGTCGACCTCTTCCTGGTCGGCACAGTCGATCGAGAAGGAGATCGCCTCGTTGAAGGTGAACTGGGGGCCGCCGTTGAGCACCATGTACGGCCGGCCGTCGAGCTCGAACTCCACGGTCATCACGGTCCCGGCCGGTCGGGGCCCGGCATCGCCGTAGTGCGAGACATTCGTGATCTTCGAGTTGGGGAAGACCGAGACGTAGAACTCGGCGGCGTCCTTGCCCTGCGTGTCGAACCAGAGGGTGGGCGTGATCCGGGGCATGACTCTCTCCTGTCGTCGGCGGAGCGCGTGTCTGTCTACCTGTTACCTGTACTGACCCTTCCTCCCGCACAAACTCATCGAGCGTCGCCGTTGGACCTCGTGCGATCTCATCGTGCGACGCGGCGCTTCAGCTCGCCCTGTTTGACCTTGACACGGTGGCAAGGTCTTCACTGCTCGTCGAGGAGGTGGTCTCGATGACGACCACGACGCATGACACGGACGCGCTACGAGCGCTCCGGGCGCTGGAGGACGACCGTTCGTCGGTGCGACTGCGAGCTGCTCTGGCGGTCGGTACGGCGCCCGACCCGCGCTTCGTCGACAAGCTCGTCGAGCGATGCGCGATCGAACCCGAGTTCTTCGTCCGCGACATGCTGACCTGGGCGCTCACCCGCCATCCGGTGTCCATGACGCTCCCCGGCCTTGTCCGCGAGGTCCGCTCGGAGCGTCCGCAGGCCCGGAGCCAGGCGCTGCACACGCTGTCCAAGATCGGGGACCGGCGGGCGTGGCCGGCGATCACACGGACGCTGCTGTCCGACAGCGACGACGAAGTGGCCCGGAGCGCCTGGCGGGCGGCGGTCCTGCTCGTACCGGAAGGCGAGGAGTCCGCGCTGGCCACGGTCCTTGCGACGCAGCTAGGGCGCGGTGAGCGGGAGACGCAGCTGAGCCTCAGCCGGGCGCTGGTCGCGCTGGGTGAAGTGATCGCGCCGGCCCTGCGTGCGGCGACGGCGGCCCCTGACCCGCGTGTGCGCACGCACGCGCTCGCCACGGAACGGCTGCTGCGCGACCCGGACACCGGATTCGAGTTCGCGATCGAGGAGGCCAAGCGCGTGGTGGCCCTCGGCGGATCCGGCCAGGAGGGACGATAGGACGCAGGGACGCGGGAGGGACAACAGGACGTGTTGATCGGTGAGGTGGCGCGACGGTCCGGGGTCAGTGCCCGCATGCTCCGGCATTACGAGTCGCTCGGTCTTGTGCGGCCTTCGGGTCGTACGGGCTCCGGCTATCGGGAGTACTCGGGGCAGGACATCCGGCGGATCTTCCATGTCGAGAGCCTGCGGTCGCTGGGGCTTTCGCTGCGTGAGATCGGGCGTGCGCTCGACGACCCCGACTTCGTGCCGTCGGCGCTCGTCGACGACCTCATCCTGCGGACACGCGAACGCATCGCGGCCGAGACCGAGCTGCTCACGCGGCTGCGCAGGATCGATGCCGCGGACCCCGCGGGCTGGGAGGACGTCCTCCAGGTCGTCGCGCTGCTCCAGGCCCTCGGCTCGAAGAGCGCCGACGCCCGCCAGCGCGCGGCCCTCTCCTCGGTCGACGAGGTTCCGGTGCCGGTGGAGGCCCTGGTCGAGGCGGCACTCGGCGAGACGGATCCGAACGTCGCAGGGGCCCTTCGATGGGCGCTGGCGCGATCGGGCGACGGCGGCCCGGCGCTCCTTGCACAGGGCCTCGGCTCACCGGTGGCCGCGGTGCGCGAACGTGCCGTCCGGTCCCTCGCCGAGATGCCCGGCGACGAGGCCGACGCGCGGCTGCGGGATGCCCTCGCCGGCCCCGACGCCGTGGTCCGCGGGTATGCGGCTCTGGCGCTCGGGGCACGTGGTGCGGCCGATGTGGTCCCGACGCTCGTCGACATGATCGTGGAGGGAAGGAACGACACCGATGCGGCCGATGTACTGAGCGTGCTGGCGAGTGACACCGCGGGGGCCGATCGGATCGCGGCCAGGCTCGTCGACCGCCTCGCCCACGACGCCACCGGGGCACCCGCACGCGGACGGCTGACCCAGGCCCTTGCGGGCATCCCGGGGGCGAGGACATCACGTGCCCTCGTGGAGCTGTCGCACGACGAGGACCGCGCCGTCGCGCTGACCGCGGCGTACTTGCTTCAGCTGCGCGGCGCGCGGTAGCTGAGGCGCTGACCTCGACTGACCTCTGCGGCTGGTCGGCGCCGTCTGTAGGCGGGATGTCGGCACCCCGGCCGCGGCGGTCGGTGATCCGTAGGCGATCTGTCGGTCCTTACTGGAACTGTGCATGGCAGGCCGCTCCGCCGGGGGCGTCCGCAACCGTCTCGTCCTGCCGGATCAAAGGAGCTGCCGATATGCCGCCGACGTCCTCCGCCCCGCCCTGGGATGTTCACCGGCTGCCGCGTGCCGAGGGCAGCAGCGTCCTGGTCACCGGCGGCAACGCGGGCATCGGATACTTCATCGCGGAACAGCTTTCCGCGACCGGGGCCACCGTCGTCCTCGGCAGCCGGGACCCGGCGCGCGCCGAAGCCGCCATCACCTCGATCCGCTCGCACGTGCCCGGCGCGGACGTGCGCGCCGTACGCCTTGACCTTGCCGACCCGGCATCGCTCAGGGCGGCGGCGGAATCTCTGGAGGTACACGCTCTCGATGCGGTGGTCCACAATGCCGGCGTCGCCCTGGACGACCCGCCGCGTCGTGAGACAGGGGACGGTCATGAACTCATGTTCGGCACGAATCACCTCGGGCATTTCGCGCTGACCGCCCGGCTGATGCCGCTGCTGTCGGCCGCACCGGCGGCACGTGTCGTGACCGTCGGCAGTTTCGCGGCGAAATCGGAACGCCTTGACCTGGACGACCTCCAATCCCGGCGGGACTACCGGGCCAAGCGCACCTACGGACGGTCCAAGCTGGCACAGATGTACTTCGGGCTCGAACTCGACCGCCGCCTGCGCGCCCTCGGCAGCCCGGTGCAGAGCCTGGTGGTCCACCCCGGCGGCGCCCTGGACTCCCTCACCCCGCCACGACCGCCGGTCCATGCGCGAAGCGCCGGCGCGCGGCTGCGCGCAGCACCCGCCGCCCTGCTCGTCCAGGGCAAGCACGCCGGTGCCTGGCCGGCGGTGCGAGCGGTGCTCGACCCGGCGGCGCGCGGCGGACAGCTGTGGGGACCACACCTCTTCGGCCTGCGGGGCACACCTCGGCAAGAAGCGGTATGGAGCCAACTCTCCGACACCGCCGTCGCGGCACGGCTGTGGGAGGCCAGCTGCCACCTGACCGACGTCGACCCCGGCAACCTGCGCGGATAGGCCGGGCGAGCGGACGTGCCGAGCGTGAGCCTCGCCGACTGTTTCAGCGGGACGTGCGCGATGGGAGGGGGCATCGCGCGCCCGGTCAAGCGCCGTCTATGCGATCGAGCAGCGCCCGAGCCTCGACGGTGCGGCGGTGGTCCGGGCCGAAGGAGGCCAGGCAGGCGTCATGAGCGGCTGCGGCCTGGAGGCGGGCTTCGGAGGGGTGGCCCTGCCCCAGGAGGGCGGTGGCCGCGGCCAGCTCGACGGCGCCGGTCTCTGGGTGGCACTCCTCCGCGGGCAGGCTGCGACGCAGTTCGCCGGCGCGCTCCGCCTCGGCGAGGGCTTCCTCGTGGCGGGCCTGGCCGTTGAGGCTGCGGGCCAGGCCGAGCCGCAGGACCAGGGAAAGGCGGTCCGGTTCGCGAAGGGCGGCCAGGGCCTCGCGGGCGAGCACTTCGGCCTCCGGGTGGCGTCCCCGCGCGTTGAGGGCGAAGACCAGTCCGTTGCGGGCGGCCGCCGCTATGACCTGCATCTCCGGGCCTGCGCCGCGGGCCGCGATCCGGGCGACGGCCGTACCCTCTGCCTCACACTCGGCGTGCCGACCGAGCGCGGTCAGCTGCTGGGTGCGGTCCGAGCGCAGTTTCAGGGTCTGCCAGTGATCGGCTCCAAAGATCCTGCCGAAGGTCGGCAGCGCTTCGTCGTATGTGGCGAGGGCCTCGGCGTGGCGGCCCTGGGCGCCCGTGGCGAGCGCGGCGATGCCCAGCGCCAGCGGTGCGTACTTGTCGTCGCGTGGCCGCGACCGGGCCACGGCGCGGGCATCGGCCTCCGCCTCGGCATAACGCCCGGCCTCGTACAGGGCTATGGCCTCGGACAAAGGGGGCCTCGACAACCGCCTGGCGTCGCCTTTTCGACCGCGCGGCCGGAAGAATTTCATGGCCGGAGCTTACGGATGGACGCCGAACCTGCGCGGCATACGCAATTTGAGCATTACTGGACGGACCGTATGGGACGCTGTGGATCGACACCGTCATTGCATAAAACTGCGGCTATGCGTATAGTCATGCTCTCCACGAGGAGGGTTCCATGGCGGTACGTGCAGCAGTGGCAGGAGCGAGTGGGTACGCGGGCGGTGAATTGTTGCGTCTGCTGCTCGTCCACCCCGAGGTGGAGATCGGCGCTCTGACGGGCAACTCGAACGCGGGCCAGCGACTGGGTGCGCTGCAGCCGCACCTGATGCCGCTCGCCGACCGTGTCCTGGAGCCGACCACCGCCGAGGTTCTCGCCGGTCACGATGTCGTCTTCCTCGCGCTTCCCCACGGCCAGTCCGCGGCTGTCGCCGAGCAGCTCGGCCCGGACGTCCTCGTCGTCGACATGGGCGCCGACTTCCGGCTGAAGGACGCGGCCGACTGGGAGAAGTTCTACGGCAGCGAGCACGCCGGGACCTGGCCCTACGGTCTGCCCGAACTGCCGGGCGCCCGCGCGGCCCTCGAAGGGTCCAAGCGCATCGCGGTGCCCGGCTGCTATCCGACGGCCGTCTCGCTCGCGCTCTTTCCCGCGTACGCCGCCGGGCTCGCCGAGGCCGAAGCGGTCATCGTCGCCGCTTCCGGGACCTCGGGCGCGGGCAAGGCCGCCAAGCCGCACCTGCTGGGCTCCGAGGTCATGGGCTCCATGTCTCCGTACGGCGTCGGCGGCGTACACCGGCACACCCCGGAGATGATCCAGAACCTGTCCGCCGCCGCGGGCACCCCCGTCACCGTCTCCTTCACGCCCACCCTCGCCCCGATGCCCCGCGGCATCCTCGCCACATGCAGTGCGAAGGCGACGGACGGCGTCACCGCCGAGTCCGTGCGCGCCGTGTACGAGAAGGCCTTCGCGGACGAGCCGTTCGTGCACCTGCTCCCCGAGGGACAGTGGCCGGCGACCGCCGCGGTGTACGGCTCGAACGCCGTGCAGATCCAGGTCGCGTACGACGAGGCGGCGGGGCGCGTCATCGTGATCAGCGCCATCGACAACCTCGCCAAGGGCACCGCCGGCGGCGCGGTGCAGAGCATGAACATCGCACTCGGGCTCCCCGAGGAGCTCGGACTTTCCACGATCGGAGTGGCACCGTGAGCGTCACGGCAGCACAGGGATTCACGGCGGCGGGCATCGCCGCCGGAATCAAGGAGAACGGCAACCCGGACCTGGCCCTCGTGGTCAACACCGGGCCCCGCCTGGCCGCTGCGGGCGTCTTCACCTCCAACCGCGTCAAGGCCGCCCCCGTCCTCTGGTCGGAGCAGGTCGTCAAGGGCGGACTCGTCTCGGCCGTCGTCCTCAACTCCGGTGGCGCCAACGCCTGTACGGGCCCGCAGGGCTTCCAGGACACGCACGCCACTGCCGAGAAGGTCGCCGAGACCCTCGACCTGAACGCGGGCGAGGTCGCCGTCGCGTCGACGGGACTCATCGGCGTCACACTCCCCATGGACAAGCTCCTGCCGGGTGTCGAGAGCGCGGCCGGTGAACTCTCCGCGCACGGCGGCGAGAAGGCCGCCATCGCCATCAAGACCACCGACAGCGTGCACAAGACGGCCGTGGTCGCCAAGGACGGCTGGACGGTCGGCGGCATGGCGAAGGGCGCGGGCATGCTCGCCCCCGGGCTCGCCACGATGCTCGTCGTCCTCACCACGGACGCCGACCTCGAAGCCGGTGTCCTGGACAAGGCGCTGCGCGACGCCACAAAGGTTACCTTCGACCGTGTCGACTCCGACGGCTGCATGTCGACGAACGACACGGTGCTCCTTCTTGCCTCCGGTGCCTCTCAAGTCACCCCGGAGTACGCCGAGTTCGCCGATGCCGTCCGCACTGTCTGCGACGACCTCGCCCGCCAGCTCATCGGCGACGCCGAGGGCGCGAGCAAGGACATCCGGATCGAGGTCGTCAACGCCGCCTCCGAGGACGACGCCGTAGAGGTGGGCCGCTCCATCGCCCGCAACAACCTCCTCAAGTGCGCCCTCCACGGCGAGGACCCCAACTGGGGCCGGGTGCTCTCCGCCATCGGCACCACGAAGGCCGCCTTCGAGCCCGACCAGCTGAACGTCGCCATCAACGACGTCTGGGTCTGCAAGAACGGCAGCGTGGGCGAGGACCGCGACCTCGTCGACATGCGCTACCGGGAAATCAAGATCACCGCGGATCTGGCGGCAGGCACCACCGAGCCGGTGGTGATCTGGGCCAACGACCTCACCGCCGACTACGTCCACGAGAACAGCGCGTACGCCTCATGAGCAGTCATACGAGCGGCAACCCGACCGCACGCAAGCACACCGCGCTCCCCAAGGCGCAGATCCTCATCGAGGCGCTGCCCTGGCTGACCCGGCACCGCGGCAAGACCGTCGTCATCAAGTTCGGCGGCAACGCCATGATCGACGAGGAGCTGAAGGCCGCCTTCGCCCAGGACGTCGTCTTCCTGCACCACGCGGGCCTGCGGCCCGTCGTCGTGCACGGCGGCGGACCGCAGATCAGCGCGGCCCTCGACCGGCACGGCATCGTCAGCGAGTTCAAGGCGGGCCTGCGGGTCACCACCGAGGACGCCATGGACGTCGTACGCATGGTGCTCGCAGGACAGGTCCAGCGCGAGCTCGTCGGCCTGCTCAACCAGCACGGCCCGCTCGCCGTCGGCCTCACCGGCGAGGACGCGCACACCATCACCGCAACCAAGCACCAGCCCCGTATCGAGGGCGAGTTGGTCGACATCGGCCGGGTCGGTGAGATCACCGAGATCGACACCGGCGCCATCGAGGCCCTGCTCGCGGACGGCCGCATCCCGGTCGTCTCCTCGATCGCCCGCTCCCAGGACGACGGACATGTCTACAACGTCAATGCTGATACGGCGGCTGCGGCACTTGCGGCTGCGCTGGACGCCGAGACCCTCATGGTCCTCACGGACGTCGAGGGCCTCTATGAGGACTGGCCCCACAGCGACGAGGTGATCAGCCGCCTGACCGCGAAGGAGCTGGAGAAGCTCCTTCCCGAGCTGGCCAGCGGCATGGTCCCGAAGATGGAGGGCTGCCTGCACGCCGTGCGCAACGGCGTCGAGACGGCCCGCGTGATCGACGGACGGGTCCAGCACTCGATCCTGCTCGAGATCTTCACCGACGAGGGCATCGGCACGATGGTCGTGCCGGACGCACCTGAGGACGATATGGAGGGGGCAGCGGCATGACCGGCAACGAGGAGCTGACCCAGCGCTGGCGGGACGCGCTGATGGACAACTACGGCACCCCCAGGCTGCCCCTCGTCCGCGGCGCGGGCAGCAAACTGTGGGACGCCGACGGCAAGGAGTACGTCGACTTCGTCGGCGGCATCGCGGTCAACGCGCTCGGCCACGCCCACCCGGCGATCGTCGAGGCGGTCAGCACCCAGATCGCGTCCCTCGGACACGTCTCCAACCTCTTCATCGCCGAGCCGCCGGTCGCCCTTGCCGAACGGCTGCTCCAGCTGTTCGGGCGCACGGGCCGGGTGTACTTCTGCAACTCCGGCGCCGAGGCCAACGAAGGCGCCTTCAAGATCGGCCGCCTGACCGGGCGTTCGCACATGGTCGCCACGGACGGCGGGTTCCACGGCCGGACCATGGGCGCGCTCGCGCTCACCGGCCAGCCGGGGAAGCAGGAGCCGTTCCTGCCGCTGCCCGGTGACGTCACACATGTCCCGTACGGGGACGTGGAGGCCCTGCGGTCCGCGGTCACCGAAGAGACCGCCCTCGTCATCATCGAACCCGTCCAGGGCGAGAACGGCGTCATCGTGCCGCCCGCGGGCTACCTCAAGGCGGCCCGCGACATCACCAGGGAAACCGGCGCGCTGCTCGTCCTCGACGAGGTGCAGACCGGAATCGGCCGCACCGGGCACTGGTTCGAGTACCTCGCGCACGAGGGCGTGGAGCCCGACGTCGTCACGCTCGCGAAGGGTCTGGGCGGCGGTCTTCCGCTCGGCGCCACGGTCGCTTTCGGCGCGGCGGCCGAGCTGCTCAAGCCCGGCCACCACGGAACCACGTTCGGCGGGAACCCCGTGGCCTGCGCCGCGGGACTCGCGGTGCTCGACACGATCGAGGCCGACGGGCTCCTGGACAACGTGAAGCGGGCGAGCGGGAAACTGCGCGACGGAATCGAGTCACTCGGACACCCGCTCGTGGGCCATGTCCGGGGTGCGGGCCTGCTGCTGGGTATCGTGCTCACCGAGCCGCTCGCGCCCCAGGCACAGCAGGCGGCTCAGGACGCCGGCTTCCTGGTCAACACGCCCGCCCCCGATGTCGTACGGCTGATGCCGCCGCTGAACGTGCGCGACGACGAGGTGGACGCGTTCCTCCGGGCCCTGCCCGGCGTGCTTGACCGGGCCACCGCGGCGGGCGGGGACGGACGATCCGGAGAATGAGACGACGATGAGTCAGGCGCAAGGCAACGAGCACGTGGAACACCCGGATCACGCCGGGCCCGCCGTGCCGCAGACCCGCACCGCACGCCACCGCCGGATCGTGGACATCCTCAACCGGCAGCCGGTGCGCTCCCAGAGCCAGCTGGCGAAGCTGCTCGCCGACGACGGCCTCACGGTCACGCAGGCGACGCTCTCGCGGGACCTGGACGAGCTGAACGCCGTGAAGATCCGCAATGCCGAGGGCGACCTCATCTACGCGGTGCCGAGCGAGGGCGGCTTCCGCACGCCGCGGGCCCCCCTCGGGGAGTCCGCCAAGGAGGAGCGGATGCGCCGCCTCTCCTCGGAGCTCCTGATCTCCGCGGAGGCCTCGGCCAACCTGGTCGTCCTGCGGACGCCGCCGGGTGCCGCACAGTTCCTCGCCTCGGCGATCGACCAGGCGGAGCTGCATGACATCTTGGGGACGATCGCGGGGGACGACACGCTGATGCTGATCAGCCGGGAGGCCACGGGGGGTCAGGCGCTGGCGGATCATTTGCTGCGCTTGGCGTCGAACGAGCACTGATTTGTCCCCAACCCCGCCCCTTCCCGGCTGCATCTATTGGCGGCTTCGCCGCGCAGGGGCTCCGCCCCAGACCCCGGTCCTCAATCGCCGGACGGCTGAAAGATTTCAGCCTGTCCGGCGTTTGAGGACGAACTCGGCGAAGCCGGTGATGACGGCGCCCAGGGCCCCGCGTGGCCGCCCTCAGCCCTTCGCCAGGTCCCCCGCCGACGGCACCTTGTCCTTGACCTCCGCGCCCGCCCCCTTGCCCGCGTCCTTCACCTTGTTGATGACGTCATCGAAGGAGTTCACGACCGAGTCCGTCGAATCCCCCTTGCGCAACTTCGAAGGGAGGTCCTTCAACGCATCGATCCCCGCCGTCAGCGGCGCCACCGCCTTGGCCAGCGTCGGATCACCCTTGGCGTTCTTCGACGCCGCCTTGAGGCGGTTGTAGGCGAGCGTCCCCGCGAGCCCGGCCTTGATCAGGGCGAACTTCCGCCCGTCGGCCCCCTTCTTGAACTTCCCCGCGCGAAACGGCTTCACGATCCACTGGTAGGTCGCCCCCGCGGCGATCCCCGCGTTCGCCACGAACCGCGTCTTCGCGAACTTCTGCTTCTGCGCGGAACTGGTGGCGGACGGTGTGGACGCCGAGTCAGCGGCGTCGGCGTCGTCGTTGCACGCGGTCAACCCAGCGAGCAGGGCTCCGCACAGCACAGGGGTGACGAGCGACCGGCGTACGGTCGCAGCGGACAGCAGCACGGGGACCTCCGGGAGTGGACAGCTCTCCCGGCAGCCTCACCCCCGACAGCGGGGCCCGCCACCCGGGCGAGTCCGTACGGGTTTCATCCAAGCCGAACCTGGTACCCGTCCCCCCATGTCCACCAGACAAGCACGTGGCAGCACTGCAGCGAGGGTCGTCGTCATCGTCGCGGACGTGATGGCCATCATCCTCGGCCTGTGGATCCTCATGTATCTGTTGGACGCGAACCGCGCCAACGATCTCGTCCAATTCATCCACGACGCGGCCCGCTGGCTGGCCGGCTGGTCGCACGACCTGTTCACGTTCGACGAGGCTTGGGCCCGAGTCGTCTGCGGCTACGGCCTGGCAGCCCTCGTATACGTCTTCATCGGCCACGCCATCGCAGGACAACTACGCCGCCACTGAGCAGCACCACAGCCAAACCACCCCGCCCCCCGACACGCTCACCGCACGACCCGGGGGTCCGGGGGCACCCCCCGGAAAAACACAGCACGTTCGACGAGGCTTGGGCCCGAGTGGTCTGCGGCTACGGCCTGGCAGCCCTCGTATACGTCTTCATCGGCCACGCCATCGCAGGACAACTACGCCGCCACTGAGCAGCACCACAGCCAAAC
>NZ_JBHTSF010000041.1:0-45244 GCF_042795295.1 Streptomyces sp. NPDC056486 | reverse complement strand
ACCACCCCGCCCCCGACACGCTCGCCGCACGACCCGGGGGCGGGGCCCAGTCCTAGCCGGGTGCCGCTACTGGCCCCCCGCAGCCGCCCCGCAGCACTCCGGCGCGAGGCCCACCGGCAGGCGTTCGCCCGAGAACACCGCGCAGGTGGCCTCGTCGCCGCCCAGTGCCGCTACCGCGAGCAGCAGGGAGCCCGCCGTCCACGTGGTCAGTTCCTCGGGCCAGATCGCCTTGTCGTCGAAGACGTAGCCCGTCCAGTAGAGGCCCGTCTCCGGGTCGCGCAGGTGCTGGATCGACTGGAGGATCTCCAGGGCGCGGTCCGATTCGCCCAATACCCATAGGGCCAGGGCGAGTTCGGCGCTCTCGCCGCCCGTCACCCAGTTGTTGGGGATGACGCAGCGCACGCCCAGGTCCGGCACCACGAAGCGGTCCCAGCCCTCCTCCATGCGGGACTTGGCCTCCGTGCCGCTCAGCGCACCGCCGAGTACCGGGTAGTACCAGTCCATCGAGTAGCGGTCCTTGTCCAGGAAGCGCTCGGGGTGGCTGCGGATGGCGTGGGCCAGCGAGCCCGTCGCCAGTTCCCAGTCCGGCTGCGGCTCCTCGCGCTGCTCGGCGATCGCCAGGGCGCAGCGCAGCGCCTGGTGGATCGATGAACTGCCCGTCAGGAGTGCGTCGTTGACCGGTTCACCACTCGGCTCGCGCTTCCAGCCGATCTGGCCGCCCGGCTGCTGCAGCGCGAGGACGAACTCCACCGCTGCCGCCACCGTCGGCCACAGGCGGTCCAGGAACGTGTCGTCGCCCGTCGAGAGGTAGTGGTGCCAGACGCCCACGGCGACGTACGCGCTGAAGTTCGTCTCGCGGCCCCGGTCCGTCACGTCGTGCGGGTCGCCGTCGGCGTACGCCGCGTACCAGGAACCGTCCGGGTTCTGGTGCCGCGCGAGCCAGTCGTAGGCGCGGCCCGCCGCCGCGTGCTCGCCCGCCGCGTCCAGGGCCATGGCGGCCTCGGTGTGGTCCCAGGGGTCGAGATGGTGGCCGCGGAACCAGGGGATCGCGCCGTCCTCGCGTTGGACGGCCAGGATCCCGCGGACCGTCCGGGTGGCCTGATCGGCCGTCAGGACGCCGGGCAGGACCAGGTGTTCCGTCCGCTCCGGGCTCGTCACGCGTCAGTCTTCGCGTCGGTCTTCGCGTCGGACTCGGCGCCAGACGTCACGTCAGCCTTCGGCAGGTGCGGCTTCGTCGCGTACGCCACGAAACTCTTGCCCACGACCGGGTTCAGGAGCTGTTCCGCCACCTTCGTCGCCAGCGGCTTCTTCATGATGTCCCAGACCAGGAGCTTGTGGTACGCCCGCACCGGCAGCGCCTTGTCGTTGTCCACGCCGAACGCGCACTTCAGCCACCAGTACGGCGCGTGCAGGGCGTGCGCGTGGTGCGTGCCGTACGGCTTCAGGCCCGCCTCGCGCATCCTGCCGAGCAGTTCGTCCGCCTTGTAGATGCGGATGTGGCCGCCCTCGACCTCGTGATACGCGTCGCTGAGCGCCCAGCAGATCTTCTCGGGGCCGTAGCGCGGGACGGTGACCGCGATGCGGCCGCCGGGCTTGAGCACGCGGACCATCTCCGCGAGTACGCCCTTGTCGTCGGGGATGTGCTCCATCACCTCGGAGATGATCACGACGTCGAACGAGGCGTCGGGGAAGGGGAGGTTGAGCGCGTCGCCCTCCATCGCCGTGGCGGTCGCGCCCGCCGGCGCCTCGCCCGCCTCCTTCATCGCGGCGAACCACTTGGCGACCTCGCGGATCTCCTCGCCGTTCTGGTCGAGGGCCACCACCTGAGCCCCTCGCCGGTAACACTCGAAGGCGTGCCGACCCGCGCCGCAGCCCAGGTCAAGGACGCGATCGCCCGCGGCGAGCGGGAAGCGGGTGAAGTCGACGGTCAGCATCAGCGATGGCTCCCGGAGTACGTCGGGGTGGTGGCCGGGGGGCGGCCGGATTGCGGGGCCGCGTTTTTTCCGGCGATCGCCGCGCGGTACAGCTCTGCGGTGCCCTGGGCGGCGCGGGCCCAGGTGAATTTGGCGAGAACGCGTTCGCGTCCTGCCGCGCCGAGGCGGGCCCGCAGCTCGCGGTCGCCGAGCAGCCGGCCAAGGCCCGCGGCGAGCGCGCCGGGGTCGGCGGGCGGTACGGCCAGGCAGGTCTCGCCGTCGGGGCCCGCGACCTCCGGGATCGCGCCGCCGGTCGTCGCGAGCAGCGGCGTCCCCGTCGCCATCGCCTCGGCCGCCGGGAGCGAGAAGCCCTCGTAGAGCGAAGGGACGCAGGCGACCTGAGCCGAGCGGACCAGGTCCACAAGCTCCTCGTCCGTGATGCCCTTGACGAACTCGATGGCGTCCTTGAGGCCGTACTTCTCGATCGCCTGCGCCACCGGGCCGTCCTCGGCGCGCTTGCCGACGACGACGAGGTGGGCGGCGGGGTTCTCGGCACGGACCTTGGCCAGGGCCTCGACGAGGTAGATGAGGCCCTTGAGCGGGACGTCCGCGCTGGAGGTCGTGACGATCCTGCCCGGCACCTCGGGGACCGCCGGGTCCGGCGAGAAGAGGTCGGTGTCGGCGCCGATGTGCACGACGTCGATGCGGTCGTCGCGTACGCCGAGGTGGTCGATGATCTCCTGGCGCGACGTGCCGGAGACGGTGAGCACTGAGGGCAGACGGCGGGCCACCCGCTTCTGCATGCGTGTGAACGCGTACCAGCGGCGCACGGACATGCGGCGCCGCCAGTCGGGCGCGGCGTCCAGATCAAGGCCGCGGTCCACGGTGATGGGGTGATGGATCGTCGAGACGAGCGGGGCGCCGAGATCACCGAGCAGGCCGTAGCCGAGCGTCTGGTTGTCGTGCACGACGTCGAACTCGCCCCGCCTGGCGCGCAGATGGCGGCGGGCACGCAGGCTGAACGTCGCGGGCTCGGGGAAGCCGCCGGTCCACATCGTCGCCACTTCGAGCGCGTCGACCCAGTCGCGGTACTCGCCGCGCTTCGGCGTGCGGAAGGGGTCGGGCGAGCGGTAGAGGTCGAGGCTCGGCAGCTCGGTGAGCCTGAGGCCTTCGAGGCCCTCGTCCAGGACGGGGTAGGGCTGTGCGCCGATCACTTCGACGCTGTGACCCAAACGGGCCAGCTCGCGCGAGAGGTGACGTACGTAGACGCCTTGGCCCCCGCAGAACGGGTTCCCCTTGTACGTGAGGAGAGCGATGCGCAACGGACGATCACCATCGGCGTCCGACCCCGTCCGGGGGCCCGCCTCCATGGCCTCAGCGGTCACTCTCGGCCCCCTTCTTCCTGCGGTTGTCCGCGAGGTTACGCCGGGACGGTAATCTAGAACAAGTTTCAGACTTGATCGCTGAACGAGCTTTGAATCTACCGGCAGGTAGCCGCGCTGTAAGGCTCGGATCAGGTGATTCGCGCCACGGCAGGTGCCCTGCCATGCTGGCCTTCCCCAAGCTCTCGACTTCGCTCGAGCAGGGGAGGCCCCATTCGTAACCGGAACGGGACGACGGAACAACGGGACATATGACATCGGAAGCCAAGGCAGCGGAAGTCGCGGCAGCTGATCCGGCGTCGCCGCCCCTGACCGAACGGCAGGAGGCGCGCCGTCGCCGCATCCTGCACGCCAGCGCCCAACTCGCGAGCAGGGGCGGGTTCGACGCGGTGCAGATGCGCGAGGTCGCCGAGTCGTCGAGCGTCGCCCTCGGCACGCTGTACCGCTATTTCCCCTCCAAGGTGCATCTCCTGGTCGCCACCATGCAGGACCAGCTGCAGCACATGCACACGACGATCCGTAAGCGCCCGCCCGCCGGTGCGACACCCGCCGAGCGGTGTGCCGAGACGCTGATGCGGGCCTTCCGCGCCCTGCAGCGCGAGCCGCATCTGGCGGACGCCATGGTCAGGGCGCTGACCTTCGCCGACCGCTCGGTGAGCCCCGAGGTCGACACGGTCTCGCGGCTGACCACGGCGATCATCCTGGACGCCATGGGCCTCAAGGACGCGCCGACCCCCGAGCAGCTCTCCGCGGTCCGGGTCATCGAGCACACCTGGCACTCCGCGCTGATCACCTGGCTCTCGGGGCGGGCATCGATCGCGCAGGTCAAGATCGACATCGAGATGGTGTGCCGCCTGATCGACCTGACGTCTCCCGAGACCGATCACCAACCCTGAGATCACAAACCCTCAATCGTTGCACAGGGGGCGCACGCTCACCTGGCCATTGCGCCCCTGAGCCTCGCCTGGTCGCGCTTGGCCAGTTCTCTGTGTCTGTACAAGTGGTTGACACCGCTATGAATGGTCCACGTGCTGAATGAAGCCATCGGAACCAGAAGCGGAGAGCTGGGGGATCAGAACGTGATCCGGGTTCTTCTCGTGCACGATGCCTGTCTACTGCGATCGGCTCTGGCGGAACGTATCGCCCGAGAGCCGGACTTGGAGGTGTTCCATGCACCGTGGCGCAATGCACGCGACCGTACCGGCGCAGTGCGACCCGACGTCTGCGTGGTCGATCCCGACGGCGAAACGGCTTACGCGTCCGCCGAGTTCGGGGAGCACTCCCATCCGGTGAGCGGCGGCCTCGGCAGCCCCCTCCTCGTCCTGGTGTCCGGCAACCGTCCGGGCCTGCTCCGCCGCTGCATGGAGGCGGGCGCCCTCGGCTACGTGGACAAGGCGAGCCCTCCTGACCGGCTGCTCGCCGGGATAAGACAGGTGGCCGCCGGCCGGCGGTTCGTGGACGAATCACTGGGATTCGGGTTCCTGAAAGCGGCTCAAATGCCGCTCACACACCGGGAGTTACTGGTGCTCTCACTCGCCGCCGGGGGCGCGCCCGTCGCCGAGATCGCGAACCGCCTGCACCTGAGCAACGGAACGGTGCGCAACTACATGGCCGCCATCACCCGCAAGACCGGGGCCCGCAACAGGATCGACGCCATACGGATCTCGCGCGGGGAGGGCTGGGTGTGACGTCCCGTTCGACGGCCCCACGGGGCCCCAGCTGCCCGAGAGCTCACGGTAGAGCGAGGAACTCCCGCGCAGCTCGTCGTGGCTGCCGCACAGGGTGTGCGTCCCGTCCATCACCAGGATCCGGTCGGCGCGGCGGGCCGAGCTGATGCGGTGGGCGATCACCACGAGGGTGCCGGCGGGGCGCGCCGCGAACGCCCGCTCGGCGCGGGCCTCCGCCACCGGGTCGAGGTGGCAGGTGGCCTCGTCGAGCAGGACGAGGGGCGCGCACGAGACATAGGCGCGGGTCAGCGCGATGAGCTGCCGCTCACCTGCGGAGAGCGCGGCCGGGTCGACGGGGGCGGCGAGCCCGCCGAGCCGCTCGATCACCCCGCCGAGCCCGACGGCCTGCGCGGCGCTCAGAAGCTCCGCGTCGCCGACGGCGTCCGCCCGCAGGTACTCCAGGTTCTCCCGCACCGTTCCGCTGAAGACGTACGCCTCCTGCGGGATCAACACCCGCCGCCCTACGGCCTCTTGCCCTGCCCCTTGCCCCCGCACGGGGCGCCCCTCCACGCGGACGACACCGCCCCCCGGCTCGAGCAGCCCGGCCACCAGCCCTGCCAGCGTCGACTTCCCGATCCCGCTGGGGCCGACGACCGCCAGATGGCCGCCTCTCGGGACGGTGAGCGACAGGTTCCGTACGACGGGCTCGGCGAGGGGTCCGTAGGCGAAGGTGACGGAGGAGAGCTGGAGGGCGGGGGCCTCTTCAGGGGCTGAGGTCTCTTCAGGGGCGGGGGCCTCTGCTGCGTTCTCCTCACCGGGCGCGCGTGTCGCCGTCCCCTCCCCCGGGGTCCATGTCAGGCGGCGCAGGACGATCGCCAGGCGGGAGCCGCTCGTACCGAGGCCGTGGATCAGGTTGTGCAGGGCCGGGAGCAGCGCCTGGGTGACGTAGGCGATCGCCCCCACCAGGGCGCCCGGTGTCACTCCGTGGTTCAGGAGCCAGGGGGCCGTGACCAGGAGCAGGACGAGCGGCAGCTGGCCGCCGGTCGTGAGGGCCGCCGTGCGCAGGACGCCCCAGCGGGCGAGGGCGCGGGCCGCCGCGTACTCCGTGGCGACGCCCCGGTCCAGGTCTTCGGCCACTCCCTGCTCGGCGCCCGCGGCGGCGACATCCCGCAACCCCGGGGTGATCGAACCCAGTTGGCCCGCGATGCCCTCGTCCGCGACGAGGAACCTCTCCTGGCGCCGCGCCAGTGGACGAAGGCTCGCCACGAACAGGGCCACACCGGCGAGCAGCGGCGGCGCGACCACAAGAAGGAGCAGTGGGGCAAGCGAGAACAAGCCGATCAGTGCGCCCGCCGCCGTAAAGACGAAGGAGCGGGACACGAGGACCAGGCCGGCGAACGTGTCCCTGGCGATCTCCACCTGCTGGGTGAGCCGGGAGACGGAGGCGCCGTCGGCGTCCCGCAGCCCCCGGCCGACGACCTGGCGCACCAAGGTGTCCCGCAGCGGTTCCACCAGATCGGCGACCGCGCGGTACACCCGCCCCGTGCCGTACGCGGCCACGACCACGCCGAGCCCGGCCGCGCCGAGCCACCCGAGGCCCACCGCCTCACGCCCCGCGAGGAACCCGTCGTCCAGGGCGCGCGCGAGGGCGTATCCGGTGAGGAAGGTCTGCCCGGTCTCGAGGACGGACCAGAGCGCGAGCCGCAGCAGCACCGGCCACCTGCGCCACAGGAAGCGGACACCCCGGCGGTAGGGACCCTGCGGGGCCGCCGATGACGGCTTCCCACGCTCCGCCACCTCCGCCATCTCCTCCCCCTCCGCCCCCGCTATCCGCTGCGCGCGCCTCACGCTCCGAACACCTCCCGGTACTCCGGCCGCTCCCACAGCTCCGCATGCGTGCCCACCGCTCGGATCCGGCCGTCGTGCAGCCAGGCCACGGCGTCCGCGCGGGCCGCCGTCGCCGCGCGGTGGGCGATGATCAGGCGGCTGCGGTGCGGGGTGTGGTGGAGTACGGCCTCGGCTATGTGGTGTTCCGTCACCGTGTCCAGGCTCGACATCGCGTCGTCCAGGATCAGGAGTCGGCCGCCGCGCGCGAACGCCCTTGCCAGGCCGAGGCGTTGGGCCTCGCCGCCGGAGAGAGGCGCCTCTGCGCACGGCGTGGCGTATCCGTCCGGGAGGCGTGTGATGAAGGGGTCGGCGTGGGCGGCGCGGGCCGCCTCGCGGACGCGGGACGGCGCGGGGCGCGGGGCGCCGAAGCCGATCGTGTCCTCCAGGGTCGTGCCGAGCAGCGCGGGCCGCTCGAAGGCATAACCGACCTCGCGGCGCAGCTCCTCGCGGCTGAGCGAGCGCAAGGAAACACCGTCGAGGCGTACGTCCCCTTCGTCGGGGTCGGCGAGCCGGCCCGCGACGGACGCCAGAAGCGACTTGCCCGCGCCGGAGCGCCCGACCACGGCGAGCGTGCCGCCCGCGGGCACCGTCAGGTCGACCCCGTCGAGCACGGTGCGCCCACCGCGGGTCACTCTGACACCGCGCACCTCCAACAAGCCGTTACCCGGCGGAAGTTCGGCGTCTCCGTACGAGGTCTCGGGCTCCGCGAGCACCTCCCCCAGGCGCCGCGCCGCGGCCCTGGCCCGCACCAGCGCTCCGAGCTGTCCGACGAGCATGCCGATCCCGGTGGCGAGCACCGCGTACCGGGATGCGGCGAGCAATTCGCCGACGCTGATGCGGTGTTGGACCACCAGATGGCCCGCGACCGCGACGACCGCGATCTGCAGGAGGGGCGCGACCGCGACGGCCTGCGCCTGCGAGCGGCCCTGGACCCGCCACATCCGATGCCCCTGGCGGGAGAGTTCGGGCAGCGCCCCGAGGACGCGCCCGGCCTCCTTGTCCTCGGTGTGCGCGGCAGCGACGGTCCTGGCCCCGCCGATCGCCTCGCCGAGGCGGCCCGCGATGTCGCCCTGCACCTGCTGGTAGCGCGCCACGCAGTCGGACGAGACCCGCACGAACGCCCGCAGGAGCAGGACGAGGACGGGCGCCCCCACGACGAACACCACGGCGAGCCAGCCGTCGATCAGGACGAGGGCCACCACGGCGCCGACGGGCGCGACCAGGGCGGCGAGAAGCGCGGCGAGCGTGGCGGGCGCGACGCCCGCGTGTGCCGCGTTGTCGATGAGGCGGGCCACCAGGTCGCCGGGGGCGAAGCGCGCGGTGGCGCGCGGCCCGACGGCAAGGACGTGGCGGCCGACCCGGCCGCGCAGCCAGGCCGTCGTGCGGGCGTTGGTGGTTCCGGTGAGGACACCGTCGCAGGCGTCGAGAAGTGCGCTCGCCCCGACGAGTGCCGTGCACACGAGGATCCAGCGGGTGGCGTCGGCGCCGACGTGTCCTGCCGCGTGACCCGCGAGGACGGCGTCGAGGGCGCGGCCGACGGCGAACGGCAGCAGGAGGCTCGCACCCGCGCCCGCGACGCTGATCAGCACCAGGGCCACGCAGCGTACGGCGCTGTGGCGGGTGGCGGCCTGCAACAGGCCCGCGTCGTGTTCGGGTCGGTGAGGACGGATGGTCGTGGTCGCCATGCGGTCCGGGTCCTCGCAGTCCTCGTGTCCGTGGCGGAGTGGCCTGGGCGGTGCGGCCGGGCGGTGCGGCCGTGAGGGAACGGCCGGGGCGGAGCCACGTGACGGCTGTCCGTCACGGAGTGGCCGGGGCGGAGCGCCCGAGAGCGCTGTCCGCGACGGGGCATCCGTGACGGGCCATCCGTGACGAAGCGGCCGGGACGGCTGCCCGTGACCGGCGGTCCGCGACGGAGTGGACGGGGCGGAGTGCCCCGTGACAGGTGTCCGCCACGAAAGCCGTGGCGGCGGTGGAGCCGGGCGGTGCCTCTCAGGAGAGGCGCCGCCCGGTCCCCCAGGAACCGTGCCGATCAGGCACGGACCGGTGTTACAGACAGAGCAGCACGCTCGCGTCGCTCCAGCACAGGAGCAGGCTCACGTTGCTGCCGCCGCCGCCGTGACCGCCACCGGTCATCTCGTCGGACTCCATGCTCTGCAGGTCGAGAAGTGCCATGGGAGTTGCCTCTCTTTTGGGGACGCAGTTGTCCATATCAGGTGGTGTCACGACCCCGCTGCGTAGCGGGACCGGCTCTTGGGCCGCCTGGGAGGCGGCAGGAAGGGGACGTGTGCTCCGCCGTCCCCCAGGGCGGCGGCGAGGGCGAGGAGACAGCCCGCCGTTCCGGTGTGCAGGTCCATGGAGAGGCGCAGCATCTGGTGCCCGGGGAAAGCGAGTTGGCCCGCGTACGGCATCGCGAACCAGCCGAGCCCCTCGATCTGCGCGGCGACGTCCTCGGGCGTGATGCCGGGTGCGGTGCTGCGGTTGATGTGCAGCAGCAGTCCTGCCCGCCCTTGGAACAGGCCCGGCTGCACGCAGAAGCGTGAGCGCGCGGTGGCCAGCATGCCCGGCCGCACCGCCTCGAACCCGGCGTCGTCCCGGTGTGCGAGGTAGTCGTCGATGACCATCCCGATGCCGATGCTGCCGTCGCCGAGGTACGGCATCGTGCGCCACCCCTCGTCCACCCCGAGGCTGCCGTCGGGCCGCGCCACGCACCGGCCGAGGTCCGCGCGCAGGGCCCGCGCCGCCAGGTCGAGGAGCTCCGGGTCGCCGTTCCGCTCGTGGAGCCGGAGGAAGAGGAGTGCGGGTCCTGTCGCCCCGTGAAGGAGCCCGGCCCGTGGCCGCCCCTTCGGCGGGTTCTCGGCGGCGGTGAGCCGCTCGGCGATCAACTCGGCTGCACGGAAAGCGTGTTGGGCAAGCCCCTCCTCGCCTGCGCTGTGCGCGAGGGCGTCGAGGGCGAGGCCGAGTCCGGCGAGGCCGCCGTTCAGATCGGAGGGCAGCCGCTGCCAGTTCTCCTGGAGGATGAGCTCCATCAGGTCGAGCGCGCGGGTGCGGTGGCCGAGCCGTTCGAGTACGTGGGCGATGCCCGCGAGGCCGTCGTTCAGCCCGAGGGGCGTGCCGGACGGGGCGGATTCGGTGTGCTTGAGGAGCCAGCGCTCGCCCTCCTCGTAGCGTTCGCCGCCGCCGTCGGCGAGGGCGAGCAGCACTCCGGCCGCACCGTGTGCGAGGCCGAGCCCGCCGCCGTCGGCGAACTGCGCGATGTCGCCGGGGAAGAGCCGGTCGTCGCGCTCCGGGGTGGCCGAGGCGAGGATGGCCTTGACCATCGAGTCCCGGCTGCCGGGCCAGTCGGCGACGTCGACGAGCGGTGCGGATGCAAGTGCGGATGCAGCCGTCTTGGCGGCGACCTTCCCCCTCTCCGCCCCGCCCTGCCCGCCACGCTCGATCTCCGCCACCGCCTCGGCGAGGAACTCCGCCGGTACGTCGGGGAATTCGGCCGCGATGACTGTCGCGAGGTGCGCGGCCTTGCCCCGGTCGACGGCGAGAAGCGTGGTGATCGGCAGGAAGAGGGCGAGCCGCAGACAGGCGAGGGCATAGAGGTCGACGTCCACGCCCTCGCGGTCCGCGGGTGCGATGAAGCCGGGGTGGGCCACGATCTGCCTGCCGCCCTCACCCACACGCCCCGCCGCCTCGAAGTCGAGGAGGGAGACGGACTGTTCGTCGGGGGCGACCATGATGTTGAACATGTGGAGGTCGTTGAAGACGACGCCCCGCCCGTGCACGGCCGCGACGGCTTCCTCGACGGCGCGGTGGATGCGCAACGCCCAGGCCGTGTACGCGGCGATCGCGTCGGCGTCCGGCTCGCTGACAAGCAGCGGATGGCGGTCCGCGAAGAAGGAGTTGAGGGTGCGGCCCTCCAGGAAGTCCATGACGAGGAAGCGGTGGCCGCCCAGTTCGAACCAGTCCCGCACCTCGGGCGCGACGCCGAGCCCCGCCAGCTTCCCCAGCGCGTCCCGTTCGCGCTCCAGGCGGGCCACGGCGTCGGCCCCGTCGGACGCCAGGCCCGCGTGCGGCCGGCCTTCCTTCAGGACGACCTTGCGGCCGTCCCTGGTGTCGGTGCCCGCATAGACCCCGCCGCCGTTGGAGAAGTGCAGTGCCTTCTCCATGCGGTACGGCAGGTCGCCGACCGTCGTGTTGTTGCGCGCGGCCAGCTGGGACTCGAGGAACGGCGGCAGCGTCACCCACGCGGGGACCTTGAAGGCCGGGTCGCGCGAGTCGGGGACGAGGCGGCCCTTGTCGTCCTCGATCGCGGGGACGAGACCGCCGCGCTCGTCGGCGCACATGCGGCGGGTGAAGGCGCCGTACCTGACGTACAGCGGGCCTTCCTGCCAGCGCAGGTCGGTGAGGATGTAGGGGCCTTCCTGCCCTGCCAGTAATCGCCCCAACTCATCGAGGAAAGAGTGAAGTTGCTGCTCGTCGGCGGGGTAGATCGTCGCGAACTTCCCGCTGCCGTCACGCCCCGCGTACTTGCTGTTGCGCAGGTGGAGCAGGCGCCGTCCCGCGATGAACTTGAAGGGCACGGAGCGCGGCACGCAGTAATCACTGACCGCATCGGCGATCCGGTCGGCGTTCTCGAGCGTGGCGGAGACGTGGATCTTCCAGCCCTGCTGGGGCGCGGTCCTGGCGTGTCCGTCCTCGTCGACGGGGACGAAGGTCAGCCAGTCGCCCTGGCGCGCCGAGCGCCATCCCTGCGGGACCGGGCGTCCCGCCGTCTCGAACTCGGGGGCGCTGCCGCCCACGGACAAACGGTCCGGAGTCTCGTAGAAGTATCTGTCGGCCAGACAGTAGACCTCGTACCGCTTGTCCACGGCGTCCCCTCCCCCTTGTGGTCTGGAGGAGAGATTTCCAGGCCGCAAAGGGGACGGACAGTCACGGATGTCATCGATCAGCCATGCGGAACGCATGGGTAAAGTCCTGTTCTCACCTGTTCGATCGAACAGAATACGTACAGGACGCATACAAGCCGGTGTGGGCGGCGTCGCGGAAGTAAAGTCCCGGCCAACGCGAACCCGATCAGTCCTCCGGCGGGAAGACGACCTCCCCGCTGCCGGACAACGTGATCGTGATCGCCTCGACCGGGCACCCCTCGGCCGCTTCGAGCACCTTCTCGTTGGCGTCGGTCTCGGGGTCCTCGGGGTGTGACTGCCGGGCGGAGTCGAGCGAGAACCCGCCCGGCGCCGTGATCACGCACATCCCGGAGCCGATGCAGACGGAACGGTCCACCTCGACGTGCCAGCGGTCACCCATCAGGCACCCGCCCCGTCATAGCCCGCCGGGAGGTGGATCATCTTGTGCTCGAAGTACTCGCCGTACCCCTCGGGCCCGAACTCCCGCCCCAGACCGGAGTTCTTGTAGCCGCCGAACGGTCCGAGCATGTCGAGGCTGAAGGTGTTCACCGAGTACGTTCCGGTGCGCACCCGGCGCGCGATGTCGATGCCGCGCTCCACGTCCGCCGTCCATACGCTGCCGCTGAGCCCGTAGTCCGAGTCGTTGGCGATCTTCACGGCCTCGCTCTCGTCGCCGTACGGAAGCAGGCAGATGACCGGGCCGAAGATCTCCTCGCGGGCGACGCGCATCGAGTTGTCCACGCCACCGAGGAGCGTGGGCTCGACGTACCAGCCCTCGTCGAGACCGGCCGGACGCCCGCCGCCCGTCAGGATCTTGGCGCCCTCCTCCTGGCCGATGCGGATGTAGTCGAGCGAGCGCTGCTGCTGGCGCTGGGCGACGAGCGGGCCGAGTTCGGTCGCCGGGTCGAGCGGATCGCCGACCTTGAGCGCACCGGCCGCGGCGGCGAAGGCCTCGGCGAACTCGTCGTAGCGCGAGTGCGGCACGAGGATGCGGGTCTGGGCCACGCACGCCTGGCCGTTGATCATCCAGGCGAAGGGGACGATGCCGGCGACCGCCGCCGACGCGTCCGCGTCCGGCAGGATCACCGCGGCCGACTTGCCGCCGAGCTCCAGGGTCACGCGCGTGAGATTGCGGGCCGCGACCTCCATGACGCGCTTGCCCGCGCCGACGGAACCGGTGAAGGACACCTTGTCGATGCCGGGGTGCCCGACGAGGTACTCGCTCACCTCGCGGTCCGCGGAGATGATCGAGAGCACGCCCTTCGGCAGCCCTGCCTCGGTGGCGATCTCGGCGAGTATGTAGGCGTCGAGCGGTGCTTCGGGCGAGGTCTTGAGGATCACCGGGCACCCGGCGAGGAGCGCGGGCGCGAGCTTGGCCGCCGCGGTGAACTGCGGGACGTTCCACGGGACGACGGCCGCCACGACGCCGACCGGCTCGCGCCGGACGAGGATCTTGCCGAGTGCTCCGTCGCGCTCCTCCTCGTAGGTGAAGTTCCGGGCGACCGTGAGCGCCGAGTCCCAGACCATCATCGCGGCGAGGGCCTGCACCATGACGCTCGATGTGTACGGGGTGCCGTTCTCGGAGCTGATGACGCGGGCGATCTCCTCGTGCCGTACGGCGAACGCGTCCTTGATCCTGGTGATGACCTCGATCCGCTCGTCGAGCGTCATCCGGGGCCAGGGCCCGTCCTCGAACGCCTTGCGCGCGGTGGCGACGGCCCGGTCGACGTCGGCGGGCGCGGCGTGCGGCACCCGCGCGAAGACCCGGCCGGTGTGCGGCGAGATCACCTCGATGACGTCCTTGCCGAGGGGATCCACCAACTCCCCGCCGATGAACAGCTGTCCGTGTTCCACGAGCTCCGTCATGGCTGACTGCCTCCTGCGGGATTCCGCCTGCGCGGCACGCTTTCTGACACTGTTTCAGAACTGATACCAGTTCTAGTTCCAGTAGTCCACGGAGGGCAAGGCTCAAGTAGCCTGAGTGAACGGTCGACTTGGGCGATCATTGGAACTAGTTCTAGTTACGGACGAGAGAAGAAGAGGGCGCCCGATGACGCAGGTGACCGAACCGCAGGTGACCGAGCACGGCGGGGGCGTATGGAGCATCAAGGTCCCGATCCCCGACAACCCCCTGGGCTTCACCCTCGTCCACCTCCTGGACACCGACGCGGGCCCGGTCCTCATCGACACGGGCTGGGACGACCCCACGTCCTGGGACTCCCTCGCCACCGGCCTCGCCGCCTGCGGCACGTCCATCGAGGCAGTGCACGGTGTCGTCATCACCCACCACCACCCCGACCACCACGGCCTCTCGGCCAAGGTCCGCGAGGCATCGGGCGCGTGGATCGCGATGCACGAGGCGGACGCGTCGGTCGTACGCCGCACGCGCACCGGGCCGCCCGCGCGCTGGTTCGACTACATGGTGGAGAAGCTGACGGCCGCGGGCGCCCCCGCAGAGCATCTGACACCGCTGATCGCCGCCCGTGACGCGGGCCGCGCGCCCCGCCTCCCGGGCATGGCCGCCGCGCTCCCCGACCGGGACATCACACCGGGCGAGCTGCTCGAACTGCCGGGGCGCAGGCTCCGCGCGATCTGGACCCCGGGGCACACCCCCGGCCATGTCTGCCTGCACCTGGAGGAGGAGCACCCGGCGCAACTGCCCGGGCACGGCCGCCTGTTCTCCGGCGACCATCTGCTCCCCGGCATCACCCCGCACATCGGCCTCTACGAGGACCCCGACGACGACACCGTCACCGACCCCCTCGGCGACTACATCGACTCCCTGGAGCGCATCGGCCGCCTGGGCCCCGCCGAGGTGCTTCCCGCCCACCAGTACGCGTTCACGGACGCCCCGGCCCGTGTGCGGGAGATCCTGGCCCACCACGAGGAACGCCTGACGGACCTGCTCGCCCTCCTCGCCGAGCCCCTCACTCCCTGGCAGCTCGCCGAGCAGATGGAGTGGAACCGCCCCTGGGCCGAGATCCGCTACGGCTCACGGAACATCGCGGTCTCCGAGGCAGAGGCCCATGTGCGGCGCCTGGTGAAGCTGGGGCGCGCGGAAGCGGTGGGCAACGATCCGGTGCGGTACCGGGCAGTGTGACCCCGGGTCCCCCGGGGCGGGCACCCCGGGCCGCGCTCCCTACGGGCCGGTAGAGTGAGCCCGTCGTCATCATGCCCGTACGGGGGAAAGCCGGTGCGAATCCGGCGCTGACCCTTCCCCAAGCTCTCGACTCCGCTCGAGCAGGGGAGACCCCAATCCGTGAACCGCGTCAGCGGACAGCCGGAATGCCCGGTACGGAGCATGACCGGCTCACTTCATCGGGGCCCCCGATGAGTGGCACCGTCGAGGTATACGGAGCCGGAGCCGCCCGGTGCCCGTGCCCGCTACGTGCCCGTGCTGCCCCGCTCCCCGCAGGGAGAGGCACCCGCCGCATCATGAACGTTCGCCGCAGCGCCGCGGTCCTGGCCGCCGTCGCCGTGTTCGGTTCGGCCGCCGCCCCGGCCGCCTTCGCGGAAAGCCCGTCACCGTCGCCTTCCGCCGCGCTTCCCTCCGGTCTGTACGGCGACTCGGACCCCAAGTTCGACGGGGTGTTCCGGCAGTCCTACGCCCTGCTCGCCCAGGACTCGGTCGGCGTGAAGCCCGCCGCGAAGTCCGTCGACTGGCTCACCGGACAGCAGTGCGCGAGCGGTGGTTTCACCTCGTACCGCCCCGACGCGAGCGAGCCGTGCGACTCCAAGACCATGGTCGACAGCAACATGACGGCGTCCGCCGTGCAGGCGCTCGCCGCGCTCGGCGGTCAGGACAAGGCGGTCAAGAAGAGCGTCGGCTGGCTGAAGTCGGTGCAGAACCAGGACGGCGGCTGGGGCTACAGCCCCGGCATGGACTCCGACGCCAACTCCACCGGCATCGTGATCGGCGCGCTCGCCGCCGCGGGCGAGAAGCCGCAGTCGGTGAAGTCGCAGGACGGCAAGTCCGCGTACGACGCGCTGCCCGCGCTCTCGATGAGCTGCGAGAAGGACGGCGGCGCCTTCGGCCTCGCGGACGTCAAGTCCGGCAAGCTCTCGCCGAACGCGGACGCCACCGCGGCCGGTGTCCTCGGCGCCCACGGCAAGGGCCTGGTCGTGGACGAGGCGAAGAAGAAGGCCGCCGCCCCGAAGTGCGCGAAGGCCGGCACCGCCGAGCAGGCGGCGTCGAACGGCACGGCCTACCTCCTCAAGACCCTCGCCAAGGGCGACGACCACCTGATGTCCTCCATGCCCGGCGCCAAGAACATGCCCGACCTGGGCAACACCGCGGACTCCGTGCTCGCGCTCGCCGCGGCCGGTCAGCCGGAGCAGGCCGAGAAGTCGGCCGAGTGGCTGGCGAAGAACTCCGCGGAGTGGGCCAAGAAGTCCGGCCCCGCCGCCTACGCCCAGCTGATCTTCGCCGCCCGTGCCTCGGGCCTCGACGCCCGCGACTTCGGCGGCGCGGACCTGGTCAAGCAGCTCAATGCGACGGGTCCCGCCCCTCAGGCGACCGAGAAGGCCGCCGATGAGAAGAAGGACAGCGACGACGGCAGCGGCGTGAGCGTCTGGTGGATCATCGGCGTCGGCCTGGTCGCCGGCGCCGGCATCGGCTTCCTGTACAGCGGCAACAAGAAGAAGCAGCAGCTGTGACGCGGGGTCGCGCGCGGTGGGGGCGCCTGGTGGTGGGGGCGTTCGTCGCCGCCCTGCTCGGCTTCCTCGCCGCCGCCCCCGCCCAGGCCGCCGGTTACCGCTACTGGTCCTTCTGGGACCGGGACGGCTCCAAGTGGGCCTACGCGAGCCAGGGGCCGAGCACCGCACGCCCCGACGACGGTGCCGTCCAGGGCTTCCGGTTCTCCGTGTCCGAGGACTCGCAGGACTCCGCGAAGCCGCGCGGCGCCGCAGCGGACTTCGCCGCCATCTGCGCCAAGACCCCCGCCGAGGACGACCGCAAGCGGATCGCCCTCATCATCGACTTCGGTACGCCGGGTGACGCGCCCGAGGGCGAGACCCCGCCGAAGCCGCGTACCGCCTGCGCGCAGATCGCGGACGACGCGACGAGCGCGGACGCGCTTGCCGCGGTCGCGAAACCGCTGCGCTACGACAGCAACGCGCTCCTGTGCGCCATCGCCGACTACCCGAAGTCGGGCTGCGGGGAGCAGGTCGCGGGCAACGGAGAGTCGCAGGGCACGGAGAAGAAGCCGACCGCGAACGAGGCGAGCAAGAAGGAGGGCGACTCCGGTGGTCCCTCCGTCGGCCTGATCGCGGGCGTGGCCGCCATCGCCCTGCTCGGCGGGGCCGCCCTCTGGCAGGCACGCCGCCGACGCGGCTGACCCGCACCATGAACGATCACCCGAGCACCGCACCCGGTGCGCTGCGGCGGCGCCTGGCCCCCGAAGCGCACCGCAGCAACGCGCTGCACCCGGGCGCCTGGTGGGTGTGGGCGCTCGGGCTCGGCGTCGCGGCGTCCCGCACCACCAATCCCCTGCTGCTCGGTCTCCTCATCGGGGTCGCGGGCTACGTCGTCGCGGCGCGCAGAACGTCGGCCCCGTGGGCACGGTCGTACGGCGCCTTCGTGAAACTGGGCCTTGTCGTGATCGCGATCCGGCTCGTCTTCGCCGTCGTCCTCGGCTCCCCCATCCCCGGTTCGCACGTCATCGTGACGCTCCCCGAAGTGCCGCTGCCCGACTGGGCGAAGGGCGTGCGGATCGGAGGCAGGGTGACCGCCGAGGGGCTGCTCTTCGCGCTCTACGACGGGGTGCGCCTCGCAGGACTCCTCATCTGTGTCGGCGCGGCCAACGCCCTTGCCAGCCCGGCCCGGCTGCTCAAGTCGCTGCCGGGCGCGCTGTACGAGGTGGGGGTCGCCATCGTCGTCGCGATGACGTTCGCACCGAACCTGATCATGGACGTGCAGCGCCTTCGCGCCGCGCGGCGCCTTCGCGGGCGCGCCGACAAGGGCATCCGGGGGCTGCTCCAGGTCGGGCTCCCGGTCCTTGAGGGCGCGTTGGAGCGGTCGGTCGCCCTGGCCGCCGCGATGGACGCGCGCGGCTTCGGCCGCAGCGCGCCGGTGCCCGCCGGGGTGCGCAGGGCCACCGCGGTACTGACGCTCGGCGGCCTGATGGGCGTCTGCGCGGGAACGTACGGTCTGCTCACCGCGGGAGGCACGGGCTACGGCCTGCCCGTCCTGGCCGCCGGACTCGTCGCCGCCCTCGCCGGGCTGCGCCTCGGCGGCCGGCGCTCCGTGCGCACCCGCTACCGCCCCGACCCTTGGGGTGTCCGCGCCTGGCTCGTCGCAGGATCGGGGATCGCGGTGGCGGGCCTGATGATCTGGGCCGCCTCGTACGACGCTGCCGCCCTGCACCCCGGAGTCGTCCCCCTGAGGGCGCCGACGCTGCCCCTGTGGCCCGCGGCGGCGACGCTCATCGGTCTGCTGCCCGCCTTCGTGGCACCGGTGCCCGCCGATTCCGCCGCCCCTGTTTCCACCCCCGCCCGCTCCAAGGAGTCCTCATGATCCGCTTCGAGGATGTCTCCGTGACGTACGAAGGGGTCGCCGAGCCCACCGTGCGCGGGGTCGATCTCGCCGTGCCCGAGGGCGAGTTGGTGCTCCTCGTCGGGCCTTCAGGCGTCGGCAAGTCGACGCTGCTCGGCACGGTGAGCGGGCTCGTGCCGCACTTCACCGGGGGCACCCTGCGGGGCCGTGTGACGGTGGCGGGGCGCGACACCCGTACCCACAAGCCGCGTGAGCTCGCCGACGTCGTCGGCACGGTGGGCCAGGATCCGCTCTCGCACTTCGTGACGGACACGGTCGAGGACGAGCTCGCGTACGGCATGGAGTCGCTCGGACTCGCCCCCGACGTCATGCGCCGCCGGGTCGAGGAGACCCTCGACCTGCTCGGCCTCGCCGACCTGCGCGAGCGCCCCATCGCCACGCTCTCCGGCGGTCAGCAGCAGCGCGTCGCCATCGGCTCGGTGCTCACACCGCACCCCCGGGTCCTCGTGCTCGACGAACCGACGTCGGCCCTCGACCCGGCCGCCGCCGAGGAGGTGCTCGCCGTACTGCAGCGCCTCGTCCACGACCTGGGCACGACGATCCTGATGGCCGAGCACCGCCTGGAGCGGGTCGTGCAGTACGCGGACCAGGTGCTGCTGCTCGCGGCGCCGGGCGAGGCGCCCGTGCTCGGGGACCCCGCCGAGCTGATGGCCGTCTCGCCGGTCTACCCGCCGGTGGTGGGCCTCGGCCGGCTCGCGGGCTGGTCCCCGCTGCCGCTGACCGTGCGGGACGCACGGCGCAGGGCGGGCGCGCTGCGGGAACGGCTTGCTCTCGTGGGAGTCGGGCCGCACGAACGCGAGGAAGCCACGGCCGCACGTCCCGCGCCGCGCCGCCCGATCCTGCGCAGGCGCACGAAGACCGATGCCACGGAAGCAGCCGCCGCGAGCATCACCGGCCTGGCCGTCCGCCGGGGCCGGGTGGAGGCCCTGCGCCGCGTGGACCTCACCGTCCGCGCGGGCGAGACCGTGGCTCTGATGGGCCGCAACGGCGCCGGGAAGTCCACACTCCTCTCGACCCTTGTGGGACTGCTCGAACCGGCGGCGGGCTCGGTCCGTGTCGGCGGCGTGGTCCCGCATCGCACGGGCCCGCGCGAGCTGATCCGCCACGTCGGCCTGGTCCCGCAGGAACCACGTGACCTCCTCTACGCGGACACGGTGGCCGCAGAGTGCGCGGCGGCCGACCATGACGCGGCGGCGGAGGCGGGCACCTGCCGCGCCCTGGTCACGGAGCTGCTCCCCGGCATCGCGGACGACACCCACCCCCGCGACCTCTCGGAGGGCCAGCGCCTCAGCCTGGCCCTCGCGATCGTCCTGACGGCCCGCCCTCCCCTTCTCCTCCTGGACGAGCCGACCCGGGGCCTCGACTACGCGGCCAAGGCCCGCCTGGTCACGCTCCTGCGCGGCCTGGCCGCCGAAGGGCATGCGATCGTCCTGGCCACGCACGACGTGGAACTTGCGGCGGAGCTCGCCCACCGGGTGGCGATCCTCGCCGACGGCGAGATCGTCGCGGACGGCCCGACCCCGGAGATCGTGGTCTCATCGCCGTCCTTCGCCCCGCAGACCACCAAGATCCTCGCCCCGCAGAAGTGGCTGACGGTCACGGAGGTACGGGAAGCGTTGCGTGCGCGGGGTGGGAACACATGAGCACCACTCCTCCCACCCGTCAGGCCCGCCCTACTCGCCAGGCCCGTCCCATCCGCCTCGGCCCGCGCTCCATCGGCGCCCTCGCGCTCGTCAGCGCGGTCGGCGTCGCGGCCTTCGGGTGGCCGCTCATCGCGGCCGGGGAATCAGGGCTCAGCGCGCACGCCCAGGACGCGCCCTGGCTGTTCGCGGCCCTGCTGCCGCTTCTCCTCGCCGTCGTCGTGGCGACCATCGCCGATGTCGGCCTCGACGCGAAGGCCATCGCGATGCTCGGGGTGCTCGCCGCCGCGGGGGCCGCGCTGCGTCCGCTGGGGGCGGGGACGGCCGGGATCGAGCCGATGTTCTTCCTCATGGTGCTCAGCGGGCGCGTGCTCGGGCCCGGTTTCGGGTTCGTGCTCGGCTCCGTGTCCATGTTCGCCTCCGCGCTGCTCACCGGGGGCGTCGGGCCGTGGATGCCGTTCCAGATGCTGTCCATGGGGTGGGTCTGCATGGGCGCGGGGCTGCTGCCGGGCGCCGATCGTCTGCGCGGGCGGCGCGAGCTGTGGCTGCTCGCCGCCTATGGAGCCGTCTCGTCCGTCCTGTACGGCACCGTCATGAACCTCCAGGGCTGGCCCTACATCGGCGGCCTCGCGACCGGCGTCTCCTTCGTGCCGGGCGACCCCGTCGGCGACAACCTCGGCCGCTTCATCGCCTACTGCCTTGCGACCTCCCTCGGCTGGGACCTGCCCCGCGCCGTCGTCACCGTCCTGCTGAGCCTCGCCCTGGGACCCGCGGTCCTGAAGGCACTGCGCCGGGCCACGCGCAGGGCCGCCTTCGAGGCCCAGGTCACATTCGAGGGGCCCAAGGCGTAGGCGGCCGCCCGCTCTCCGTCACACGGAGCGCCCTTCGGGGTGAGGCGGCCCACAGGTCTTTGGTCCTCTACGAAGGGGGCTCGTAGCGGATCCCTCTTGTCGCGGACGCGTCAATATCTGCCCTGACCTGGGGATTGAGAGCCACGTCACACGAAGGACCTTCTTCCTGCATGCGACATCCACTAGTAAAAGGGGTCATTGCGGAGACGCCTCAGCCCTGTTTCTCTGGATCGAGTCGCACAGCGCCACCGGCTCAGGCCCCAGGCGCCGACGCATTCCCCCAGCCACACCCCCGTGGCCCACGGCATGCCCGCGACACCATGTTCCCCACGGAAGGTCACGCTTTGTCCGCCACGCTTTTCCGCCGTATCGCCACTCCGAAGAAGGCCCTCGCCGGTGCCGCCGTGGCCGTCGCCACGACCGGCATGGTGTTCAGCGCGGGCGCGGCCCAGGCCGCCGCCCCGACCGAGGCGAAGGCCGCGGCTCCGGCCGCCGCCCCCGCCGCGGCGCCTTCCTCTTCGCAGGCGATCGCGAAGAAGATGATCAAGGACCCCGCTCAGTACAAGGCGTTCAGCAAGATCGTGGAGCACGAGAGCGGCTGGAACCACAAGGCCACGAACTCCTCCTCCGGCGCCTACGGCCTGGTCCAGGCCCTGCCCGCCTCGAAGATGTCGTCGGCGGGCTCGGACTGGAAGACCAACCCCGAGACCCAGATCAAGTGGGGCCTCGACTACATGAACGACCGCTACGGCAGCCCGGTCGGCGCGTGGAACCACTGGCAGGCCAACGGCTCTTACTGAGCCTCAGGGACCCCCTGAACCACACGAAGGCGGCCACCCCCGGAGAGGGGGCGGCCGCCTTCGTCGTACGCGAGGACTCGACCCGCTCAGAGCCGCTGAATGATCGTCCCCGTAGCCACGGCCCCGCCCGCGCACATCGTGATCAGCGCGAACTCCTTGTCGCGGCGCTCCAGCTCATGCAGAGCGGTGGCGATCAGGCGCGCCCCGGTCGCCCCGACCGGGTGCCCGAGGGCGATCGCGCCCCCGTTCACGTTCACCTTCTCCAGGTCCTGCTCGAAGACCTGCGCCCAGCTCAGGACCACCGAGGCGAACGCCTCGTTGATCTCCACGATGTCGATGTCCTTCAGGGACATCCCCGCCTTGCCGAGGACCGCCCGCGTCGCGTCGATCGGCCCGTCCAGATGGAAGTGCGGATCGGCTCCGACGAGCGCCTGCGCCACGATCCGCGCCCGCGGCTTCAGCTTGAGCGCACGCGCCATCCGCTTCGACGCCCACATGATCGCCGCCGCGCCGTCCGAGATCTGCGAGGAGTTGCCCGCGGTGTGCACGGCGGTCGGCATCACCGGCTTGAGCCGCTCAAGGCCCTCCATCGACGTGTCCCGCAGCCCCTCGTCCCGGTCGACGAGCCGCCACATGCCCTGCCCGGCGGTCTGCTCCTCCTCCGTCGTGGGGACCTGGACGGCGAACGTCTCGCGTTTGAAGCGCTCCTCCGCCCATGCGGTGCCGGCCCGCTCCTGCGAGATGAGGCCGAGCGAGTCGACGTTCTCCCGCGTGAGACCCCGGTTGCGGGCGATCCGCTCGGCCGCCTCGAACTGATTGGGCAGGTCTACGTTCCACTCCTCGGGGAACGGCTTGCCAGGACCGTGCTTGGAGCCCGACCCCAGCGGCACCCGTGACATCGCCTCGACGCCGCAGCTGATCCCCACGTCGATGACACCGGCCGCGACCATGTTCGCGACCATGTGGCTCGCCTGCTGCGACGAGCCGCACTGACAGTCCACCGTCGTCGCGGCGGTCTCGTACGGAAGGCCCATCGTGAGCCAGGCCGTGCGCGCCGGATTCATGGACTGCTCACCGGCGTGGGTCACGGTGCCGCCCACGATCTGCTCGACACAGTCGGCGTGGATGCCCGTGCGGCCGAGGAGCTCCCGGTAGGTCTCGCCGAGCAGATAGGCGGGGTGGAGATTGGCGAGCGCGCCGCCGCGCTTACCTATGGGGGTGCGTACGGCTTCGACGATGACAGGTTCCGCGGCCATGGGCGTCCTCTCCATCCACATCCCGCGGGGGCGTCCCGGCACCCACACGGAGAACTAGTACGCGTTCTAGTTCTGTATGCAGTCTGCTGAGCCGGAGCCCGGCACCGCAAGGGGCTTGCACGCACCTTGCGCAGTACCTGCACGAAAGACGGCTCGTCGCGGGCCTTGCCTCTTGTAGAACCCGTTACTACCTTGCGGGCATCTCCTGATGGACCGTCAGACACCCGTCAGACACCCGCCAGAAGCCCGTCAGAAGTACTCCGAAGCTGCCGGACCTGAACTACTGGAGTTGCCGATGCCCTGTCCAGCGCTGCCCGACGGGTTCGACTTCACCGACCCCGACCTGCTCCAAGAGCGCGTGCCCCTGCCGGAGTTCGCCCAGCTGCGGCAGACGGAACCGGTGCGCTGGATCGCCCAGCCGCCGCGCATCTCCGGCTTCGACGACGCGGGCTACTGGGCCGTCACGCGGCACGAGGACGTCAAGTACATCTCCACGCACCCGGAGTTGTTCTCCTCCAACCTCAACACCGCGGTCATCCGCTTCAACGAGACGATCAGCCGGGACCAGATCGAGGTCCAGAAGATGATCATGTTGAACATGGACCCGCCCGAGCACACGCGGGTCCGCCAGATCGTGCAGCGCGGCTTCACGCCCCGCGCCATACGCTCGCTCGAAGACGCCCTGCGCAACCGCGCGGGCTCCATCGTCGAGGCGGCCCTGGCCAACGCCAAGTCCGACGGCTCCTTCGACTTCGTCACGAACGTCGCCGTCGAACTCCCCCTCCAGGCCATCGCCGAGCTCATCGGCGTACCCCAGGACGACCGGACGAAGATCTTCGACTGGTCCAACAAGATGGCGGCCTACGACGATCCGGAGTACGCGATCACCGAGGAGGTCGGCGCCGAGGCGGCCATGGAGATCGTCTCGTACGCGATGAACCTCGCCGCCGCCCGCAAGGAGTGCCCCGCCAAGGACATCGTCAGCCAGCTGGTGGCGGCCGAGGACGAAGGCAACCTCTCATCGGACGAGTTCGGCTTCTTCGTCATCCTGCTCGCGGTGGCCGGAAACGAGACGACCCGTAACGCCATCACCCACGGCATGCACGCCTTCCTCACGCACCCCGAGCAGTGGGAACTCTTCAAGCGCGAGCGCCCGGAGACCACCGCCGAGGAGATCGTGCGCTGGGCGACCCCCGTCGTCTCCTTCCAGCGCACCGCGACCCAGGACACCGAGCTCGGCGACGTGACGATCAAGAAGGGCGACCGCGTCGGCATCTTCTACTCCTCGGCCAACAACGACCCCGAAGTGTTCGACGAGCCGGAGAAGTTCGACATCTCCCGTGACCCGAACCCGCACCTGGGGTTCGGCGGCGGTGGCCCGCACTTCTGCCTCGGCAAGTCACTCGCGGTCCTGGAGATCAACCTCATCTTCAACGCGATCGCGGACGCCCTGCCCAATCTCCGTCTGGTCTCCGACCCCCGCAGACTCCGCTCGGCCTGGCTGAACGGCGTCAAGGAACTGCAGGTCAACACCGGCTGACCTGCCGCCAGGGAGGCAGGAGCGACTCTTCCCTACGCCCCCGCCCCTGCCTCCCCCTGGCCACCACCCGCTCTCCCCTGCCGCCCCCGGCCGTCGGCCACAGCCAGGGGCATATCCGGCCAGGTGCCGCCCGCAGCCAACGTTTCCGTTGCGTTACGCGTCTTGAGAAGCAAACCTTGCCTCTTCTTGCCTCCTTTTGTCTCTCCAAGACTTCGAACGGAAACGGTCGCCGTGGTCTCCGCCGATCTCTCTCTCGCGCCGTCGGGCAGCGCGCCCAAGGAGCGGAAGACCTCCCTCCGCGAATTCCGCCGCCGCTACCGGATACCGCTCCTCGCCACCCTGCCCACGCTTCCGCTGTACGCGGTGTGGGCGGCGTTCCTCGCCACCGGCGGCGGCGACCTCGCGGCGCAGGAGGCCTGGGCGCGTTTCGCCTCCGAGCACGGGGCGTCCGCGTACGGCCTGTTCTGGTACGGCGGCATGCACACCGCCAACTACAGCCTGATCTCCCCCTACTTGATGGCCGCCCTGGGCGTGAAGACGGTGACGGTGGTGTCGGGCGTCGCCGGGGCCTGGCTGGTCGCCGCGCTGATCGAACGCACCGGGATACGGCGCCCGCTGTGGCCCGCGGTGCTCGCCTCGCTCGCGGTGTGGTGCAACGTCGCGTCGGGGCGCACCACGTTCGCGCTCGGTATCGCTTTCGGGTTCGCCGCGTGTCTGGTGCTCGTGCGGGAGCGGCGCGTGGGAGCCGCCGTGGTGTGCGCGGCCCTCGCCACCATGTCCAGCCCGGTGGCGGGCCTCTTCCTCGTGGTGGCGGGCGCCGCCTACTTCCTCGTACGTGACTGGGGGCGGGCCGCGGCGCTCATCGTGCCGCCGGTGGTGGTCGTGGGGGCGACGACCGTCCTCTTCCCCTTCAACGGCGAGCAGTTGATGCCGTTCGACCGGATCTTCCCGCCCGTGGCGTTCAGCCTCGCGCTCATCGTGGCGGCGCCGCGCGAGTGGCGGGTGCTGCGGTGGGGAGCCGCGGTGTACGCGGCCGGGACGGTCCTGACGTATCTCATCCCGTCCCCGATCGGCACGAACGTGGAGCGCCTCGCCGAACTGCTCGCGCCCGCCGTGCTGCTTGCCGCGCTCCTGATGCCCTCGCTGTCCCGCGTACGCCGGGCCGTGCTCATCATCGCGCTCGCCCTGTCCACGGCCTGGGTGGGACAGAAGACGGCGGACGATCTGACGGTGTCGACGACCGTGCCCGAGTGGGCCGCCGACACCAAGGGCGTGGTGGAGGAACTGGAGCGCCTCGGCGCCGACCGGGGGCGCGTGGAGGTGGTCCCGGCCCGCAATCACCGCGAGGCCACGGCCCTGGCCCCGTACGTGAACATGGCGCGCGGCTGGAACCGGCAGCTCGACATCGAGCGTGGCCGCCTCTTCTACGACGGGTCCTTCTCGGCCACGACCTATCGGGCGTGGCTGGACAAGTGGGCGGTCGGCTACGTGGTGCTGCCGTCGGGCAAGCCGGACGGGTTCGCCGAGGACGAGGCCGCCCTTGTCGCCAGTGGCCCCAAGTGGCTGGAGCCGGTGTGGCGGGACGCGCACTGGCGGGTGTTCCGGGTGAAGGACCCGGTTCCGATGGTGTCGAAGCCCGCGTCCGTCGTGCAGTCGACCGGCTCGGCCATGGTGGTCCGCGTTCCCACCCGCGAGCCCGTGACGCTGCGCCTGGTGTACTCGCCGTGGCTTCGGGCAGAGGGAGCCTGCCTGAAGCGGCACGGCGACTTCACCCGGCTCACGGTGTCCACGCCGGGGACGTACAAGATCAGCTCGGGGTACGGTCCTTCGCCGAGTCCTTCGACATGTCGATGACGGGCCTCGCGCCCGTGACCGGCTCCGCTCCCGTCGCCACCTTCAGGGTCCTGCTCCTGCCCACCCGGGGCCCGGCGAGGAGATAGCCGAGGCCGAAGCCGGCGCCCACGACGGTCGCGCCGCCCACGGCGTCGAGGACCCAGTGGTTTCCGGTGGCGACGATCGCGGAGACCGTGAACAGCGGGTGCAGCAGGCCGAGGGCCTTCATCCACCACTTCGGTGCGAGGGCCACGATCACCACACCGCACCACAGCGACCAGCCGAAGTGCAGCGAGGGCATCGCCGCGTACTGGTTGGTGAGCGCGGTCAGCGTGCCGTACTCCGGCTTGCTGAAGTCCTGCACGCCGTGGACCGTGTCGATGAAGCCGAGGCCGGGCATCAGGCGCGGCGGGGCCAGCGGGTAGAGCCAGAACCCGACGAGCGCGAGGACCGTCGCGAAGCCGAGGGCGGAGCGTGCCCAGCGGTAGTCGGCGGGGCGCCGGGCGTAGAGCACGCCGAGGACGGTCAGCGGCACCACGAAGTGGAACGACGTGTAGTAGAAGTTAAAGAACTCCTCGAGCCAACTGACCTTCGTCACCGCGTGGTTGACCCAGTGCTCGATGTCGATCCGCAGGAACTGCTCGATCGAGTGGATCTGAGCGCCGTGCTGCTCGGCGGTGGCCCGCCCGCCGGAGTTGGTGCCGCCCGTCGCGGCGAGCCGCGCCTGCTGGTAGGCGGAGTAGCCGACGCGGATCAGGAGCAGTTCGAGCAGCAGGTTCGGCCGGGTGGTGACCCGGCGCCAGAACGGGAGCAGCGGCACCCAACTCCAGCGCGCGGGGGCGGGCTTGGCGTAGTCGGTGGGGATGGGCGCCTGGTACTGCGGGGCCGTACGGGACAGGAACGGCACGACGGTGGCCGCGGCGAGCGCGGCGATCAGCACGATGTTGTCGCGGATGGGCTCCACGACCGGCATGTTCGGCAGCATCATCTTCGCGGGCAGCGTCGAGACGAGGACGACGGCCACGGGCCACATGTACCGGTCGGACTGCTTCTTGCCGACCCTGCCGACCACCGCGAGCAGCACCCAGAGGAGCTGGTGCTGCCAGGTCGTGGGCGAGACCGCGACCGCGACGCAGCCGGTGATCGCGACGGCAAGGAGGAGCTGTCCGTCCTTGGCGTAACGGACGGCGCGGCGCAGGCCCAACCCGATGACGGCCACGCCCAGGGCGACGAAGAGGCCGATCTCCAGCGGCCCTTCGAGGCCGAACCGGAGCAGCGCGCCGTGCAGCGACTGGTTGGCGAGACTGCCGGGGCTCGCGCCCAGGCCCGCTCCCGCCAGGTGGTGCACCCAGTACGTCCAGGAGTCGTGCGGCATCGCGGCCCAGGCGAGCGCCGTGCAGGCGAGGAAGGTGGCGCCGGTGGAGAGCGATGCGCGCCTGCGTCCTGTGAACCAGAACAGGGCGGCGAAGAGCAGCACGGTGGGCTGGAGCGCGGCCGCTATGCCGATGAGGATGCCGCTGGCCCGTTCCCCGCGGACCGCGAAGCACCCGAGCAGGACGAGGAGTACGGGGATGATGCTGGTCTGGCCCAGGTACAGGGTGTTGCGCACCGGGAGCGACAGCATCAGGAGGCAGATCGCGACGGGCGCGGCGAGCAGCGAGGTGCGCCGGGCCACGGGCTGTGGAAGGGCGCGCGCCGCGACCATGCCGAGGACCACGACCAGGGCCAGCGTGCCGAACGTCCAGCCCCAGCCGAGCGCCTGCTCGGCCGCGCGGGAGAACGGCTTGAGCACGAGGCCTGCGAAGGGGGTGCCGGTGAACTTGTCCGTGTCGTAGAAGGAGCCGTTCACATGGAGGACGCCCTCCGGGCCGATCCAGGTCTCCAGATCGGTGAGCCGCTCCCCTTCCGGCGTACGCAGCACGACGATCAGCTGCCGCAGCGCCAGTACGGCGGCCATCAGCCAGAGGGCGACACGGACCACCCCGATCCGTGCCCTTGGCGTACCGGGCCCTCCGGCCCCAAAGGCATTTCCCGGTCCTCCGTGCTCAACATTCGCCACGCGTCGTCTGCCCTCCCGCCCCGCTCGTGATCCTCTGCTCGGTCCCAACGTCCGGTCGGCTCCGGGAGTTCTCCGTCGGCCCCGAGATGTGCCGGTCGACTGCAGGGTGTGCAGCCGGCTTCGTAAGGCTCGCGCCCTCAGGAGAGACGCGCGCAACCCTCATTTCACCTGGCGGCCACACCGCTTTCTACCGGCTTTCGTACGGACTTCCTAACTGGCCGGTTTCGCCCGACTGCCGCCGGATCTCCATGAACCGTCCACCCCCTGCACATGAGATGACTGCCGGGCCCCAGGGGCGCGGTTCCCCGTACAAGCCGCGACATAGATCACAAGGACGCCTTCTCGCCGCCTCCACAAGCGGAACCATTCGCCCTGGATAGCAGCACTTTCCGGACAGTGCGCGTCCGACCGGGTACCCAACGTAATGATGCTGTCTACACCTATGGTCGTTTTCGAGCCGCCCCCAGCTGGGCGGCTCTGTCCTTGTCGTCAACCGAGAGGCAGGCGAGCGAACCCTTGCCGGCAGCCACACCCGTCGCGCCCGTAGCTCCGCAGACACAGGCCCCGCCGTCCGCGCCGTCCACGCCTTCGTCGGCGGAGGTCACGGTCGTCGACCCGGCACTGGTCAAGCGGGCGGTGAAGGCGGCCGCTCTCGGCAACGCGATGGAGTGGTTCGACTTCGGCGTCTACAGCTACATCGCCGTGACGCTCGGCAAGGTCTTCTTCCCGTCGGGCAACCCCACGGCCCAGCTGCTCTCCACCTTCGGCGCCTTCGCGGCGGCGTTCCTGATCCGCCCGCTCGGCGGCATGGTCTTCGGGCCGCTCGGCGACCGCATCGGCCGCCAGAAGATCCTCGCCCTCACCATGATCATGATGGCCGCGGGAACCTTCGCGATCGGCCTGATCCCCTCCTACGCGTCCATCGGCGTGGGAGCCCCGATCCTCCTGCTGATCGCCCGCCTGGTGCAGGGCTTCTCGACCGGCGGCGAGTACGCGGGCGCGTCCACCTTCATCGCCGAGTACGCCCCCGACAAGAAGCGGGGCTTCTTCGGCAGCTGGCTGGAGTTCGGCACCCTCGCCGGTTACATCGGCGGAGCGGGTCTTGTGACCCTGATGACGGCGCTCCTGTCCACCGAGGACCTCCTCACCTGGGGCTGGCGCATCCCGTTCCTGATCGCGGGCCCGATGGGCCTGATCGGCCTGTACCTGCGGATGCGCCTCGAGGAGACCCCCGCGTTCGCGTCGGAGCTCGCCAAGTCGCACAAGGACGAGCAGTCCCGCCCGAAGGTGCGCCTGCGTGACATGGTCACGGGCCAGTGGAAGGCGCTGCTCCTGTGCATGGGCCTGGTCCTGGTCTTCAACGTCACGGACTACATGCTGCTGTCATACATGCCGAGCTATCTGACGAGCGAGCTGAAGTACGACGAGACGCACGGGCTCCTGGTCGTGCTCGCCGTGATGGCGCTGATGATGTGCGTCCAGCCGTTCGCGGGCGCGCTGACCGACCGCGTCGGCCGCCGCCCGGTGATCGCGGCGGGCTGCGTGGGCTTCCTGCTCCTCTCCGTCCCCGCCCTGCTCCTGATCCGCCAGGGCTCGCTCTGGGCGATCGCCCTCGGCATGGCGGCGCTGGGCCTGCTCCTGGTCTGCTTCACGGCCTCGATGCCGTCGACACTCCCCGCCCTCTTCCCGACCAAGGTCCGCTACGGCTCGCTCTCCATCGGCTTCAACATCTCCGTGTCGATCTTCGGAGGCACGACACCGCTGGTCGTGACGGCGCTGATCGGGGCGACGGGGAACATGATGATGCCCGCGTACTACATGATGGCCGCGGCCGTGGTGGGCGGCATCGCGGTGTGGTTCATGACGGAGAGCGCGGGCAGGCCGCTGCCAGGCTCGCCACCGGCGGTGGAGAAGTAGCCCGTCCGGCGTTTGAGGACGAACTCGGCGAAGCCGGTGATGACGGCAACCAAGGCCCCCGCGCAGCGGCCCGCGGCGGAGCCGCAAATGTCACAGCCGGGATGGGGCGGGGTTGGGGAAAGCCCCGCAGGGCCCGCCCTCACCCCGGCACCCCGGCCTGCCAAGCCGCAAACAAAGGCACCTCCCCCGCCCCGTCAAGCACCACAACCCCAAAGGGCCGGTTAAAGGCGATCCACTCGATCCGTCGAGGGACATACGCCCCGCCCGGCGCCATAGGCACAGCCGTAACCGCCGCAGCCTCAACCCCCTCCTCCGCAACCTTCACCACCGCCTCCTGCACCACCTGCGATATCGCGAGCCGCTCCGGCGACATCCCGGAGAAGTCGGCCCCCTCGCTCATGGCCCACCGCACGCCGAGCTCGGCCAACTGCTCCGTCGCATCGATCCGCGTCCGCAAGGAAAGCCGCGGCAACGCCATGTTGATCTGCTCGGCGTCGATCCCGGTCCACCGCCCCTCCGGCGCCCACGCGAGCGGCAGCACCTCGGCGGCCCCGGCACCCGGCTCACCGAGCACGAAACGCACCCGAGCGGGCTCCCGGCCGCCCTGCGCGCGGCACTTCAGCTCGACGACGCTCGCGCCGCCCACCGTCCAGGCGCAGTTCAGCGGAACGGGCCGATGCATGGTGGGCACCCGGTGCCGCAGGCCGAGCGCGTCCGTGAAGTCCTGATCGCGTGTGCCCGCCCCTTCGAAGGGGATCTCCCAACGCGCCTTGAGCGCAAGCGCGTTGACGAGAACAAGCAGCACATCCGGAGTGATCACCACCGGCAGCCGCTCGATCAGACCGTCCGTCGCCTCCCGCACCCACGCGTCGATGCCGTCCGGATCCATCGGCCCGAATCCCACGTCCGGCAGCGCTTCCCGATAGGCGCGGTACACCGGAACCCTGCTCCACACCCGGGTGGCGACGGCCATCGCGTCCGTGCCGGCCAGCACCCGCGCGGCTCCCGAGACCACACCGGCGGCCTCCTCACCCGCGACGCCGAGCAACTCCCGCAGCTCCCCGGCGGTCTCCTCCCGCGCCCCCACCGCGACGGCGGCAAGCGCGAGCCACAGCCCGGCGGGCGAGCACACGAAGTCCCCCGCACCCGCGTCGCTCCCCTGTTCCTTGCCCGGCGAAGCCAACAGCGGCAGCCATCGATCGGCAAGCCCCCTGATCGCCACCGCGGGCAACACCTGCCCGGTTCCGTACGTCATGCCAGCCCCCCGCTTCCCAAGGCCCATGTCCGGCCGGCCCGGCCCGACGACCCCAGTATGCGAGTCGCCACTGACAATCGACCCTCACCCCACTAACATCGTTAGCGAACCTAACGAACACCCGGAAAGGCCCTCATGACCCAGCAGCAATGGACCGCGGTGGACACCTACTTCACCGGCCTGCTCACCCCCGCCGACGAGGCACTGACCGCGGCCCTGCACGACAGCGACGCCGCCGGTCTCCCGCAGATCAGCGTCGCCCCGAACCAGGGCAAGCTGCTCCAGCTCCTCGCCCAGATCCAGGGCGCGCACCGCATCCTCGAGATCGGCACGCTCGGCGGCTACAGCACGATCTGGCTGGCCCGCGCCCTGCCCGCGGACGGCCGCCTGATCACCCTGGAGTACTCCCCGGTCCACGCCGACGTGGCCCGCGGCAACCTCGCCCGCGCCGGCCTCGACAAGCTCACCGAGGTCCGGGTGGGCCCGGCCGTCGACTCGCTCGCCGCGCTGGTGGCCGAGGACACGGCACCCTTCGACCTGGTCTTCATCGACGCGGACAAGGCGAACAACCCACACTACGTGGAGTGGTCGCTCAAGCTGACCCGCCCCGGCAGCCTGATCATCGTCGACAACGTCGTACGTGGCGGCGAGGTGGCCGACGCCGACAGCACCGACCCCAGCGTGCAGGGCACGCGCAAGGCGCTCGAACTCATCGCCCGACACCCCAGGCTGAGCGGCACGGCACTGCAGACGGTGGGCACGAAGGGCTACGACGGCCTGGCCCTGGCCCGCGTACTGGACTGACCCTCCGAGCCCGACAACCCCTCAGCCCCCTTCACTCCTCCCCCACCGCCCTCAACCCACCGCCCTCAACCCTCGTGATAAAAGCCGACGTTCACGCTGCGCGGCCCGGCACGATCGCGGATGACGACATCGCCGACCCCGCCCCGGGGCAGCGGCGCCGTCCCTCCGTACTCAAGAGGCGACGGGACCCCGCCCACCGTGAGCCGTACCTCCGACGCGGGCTCGGGATGTGATCCGCGCAGCCAGGTGACGGTCCAGGACCCGTCGGGCCCGCAGCGGAACTCCAGATGCGTACGCGACACGAACAGCCAGTCATCGGGTGGCACTAGACGGCACACACCGCCGTCGCGCCCCACCCGCAACACGGCACCTGGTGCGCTCGGCGCGTCCGCCATGAGCATGCCCGCGGTCGCCCCCTCGTCCGCCCCGGCCAATGAGGCCATGGTCAACTCCAGCACGTACGCTCCCCCACTCTCGCCGAACCGGACGCGCACCCCCGGAGCGCACCTCAAGGCGCTCCGCACCGCGCCGCCGCATCCTAAGTCGCCTCCCGCGCGAAAGCACGGGCCCTCGGGGCAATGAACCTATGACCGAACGCAGGCCACCCGGACCGAGCGCGTCGGGGGCATGCGCGAGGATGGGCGCATGAGCATCGTAAAGATCAACGTGCTGACCGTTCCCGCGGAACAGCGGGAGACCCTCGAGCAGCGCTTCGCGTCCCGCGCCAGCGCCGTGGAGAACTCCGACGGCTTCGAGTGGTTCGAGCTGCTGCGCCCCATCGAGGGCACCGACGACTACCTGGTGTACACGCGGTGGCGTGACGAGGAGTCGTTCAAGGCGTGGATGGAAGGCCCCATGAAGTCGGCCCACCAGGGCGGCGGCGCAGCCGGCGGGGAGCGGCCCAAGCCTGCCTCGACCAGTTCCGCCGTGTGGTCGTTCGAGGTCGTGCAGCAGGCCGCGCCCAAGAGCTAGAAGCGGGCGGGAAGGCCTCCAGGAACGAGCGGGAGCGGCCAGGCGGCCAGGAGCGGGAAAAGCGATACCGGCGCGCACCGCCCCCATGGTGCGATGGGACCCATGATGTCCACCGACCGGATACTCGCCTTCGCCGCCATGTCGTTCCTGCTGATCGTGATTCCCGGGCCCAGCGTCCTGTTCGTGATCGGGCGGGCGCTGGCGCAGGGGCGCCGTGCCGCGCTGACCACAGTGGTGGGGAACACGATCGGCGCGTACGTACTCGTCGTGGCCGTCGCGCTCGGGGTCGGGTCCGTCGTGGAGCGCTCAGTCGTCGTGTTCACGGCGCTCAAGCTGCTCGGCGCCGCCTACCTGGTGTATCTGGGGGTCAAGGCGGTGCGTCAACGTGCCTCGCTGCACGCCGCGTTCACCGGTGAAGGACCCGCGCACAGCGGTCTGCGTACGTTGTGGGAAGGGTTCGCGGTCGGTGTGGCCAACCCCAAGACCATCGTCTTCTTCGCCGCCGTGCTTCCGCAGTTCGTCGACCGCGGGCAGGGGCACGTCATGCTGCAGATGCTGGTGCTCGGCCTCGTCTTCAATGCCATCGCCGTGGCGTCCGACAGTGTGTGGGGCCTGGCCGCCGCCACCGCGCGCGGCTGGTTCGCGCACTCGCCGCGGCGGCTCTCGATGATCGGCGGGGTCGGCGGGCTCACCATGATCGGGCTCGGCGTGAGCGTCGCCGCGACGGGGCGCAAGGACTGACGCCTCGCACATCTGACGCCTCGCACACCCCAAGAAGGCATCAGTAAGTATTGGGCGCCGTAATTCGTTTGCGGAGTACGGCAGTCGCCTCCTGAGAATGGCCCCCATGAGCCATATCGATCCCAGCACCAGAGCAGCCCCCACCTCCTGGACCGTCGCCCCCGAAGCCGTCGGCTCCCCTGTCGCCGCGGCGCTCTGGCGCTCGTACTACACGGAGGTCAGCGACCGGTACTACCTCCTCCACGAGGGGCGAAAGACGGCGCCCGAAGAGCTGGAGCGCGAGGTCGCGGCGGAGACCGGCGACGATCTCCGTCCGCCTACCGGCCTACTCCTTGTCGCCCGTTACGAGGGCGAGCCCGCAGGGACGGCCGGAGTGCGGCTCATGGGCGACATGAAGGGGGTCAGTACCGCCGAGCTCAAGCGCGTCTTCCTCCGCGAGGACATGCGCGGCAAGGGCGGCGCCGCGCTTCTCCTCGCCGCCGCGGAGGACGCGGCCCGCGCGCTCGGGGCAGAGCGCGTCATCCTCGACACGCGCCTCGATCTGGTCGAGGCCAGGGCGCTCTACGCGCGGCACGGTTACGAGGAGAGCGAGCCGCTCACCGAGCGGATGTACGCCGAGTGCTGGTACGCCAAGAAGCTGGCCCCGAAAGCCGGTTGAGAGCAGCAGAAGCCGGGAGGGGCGCCGCTCAGGCCGCGAGGCCGCGCTCCGGCGACCCGCTCTCATAGGGCCGTTCGGCGTCCGAGCCGCACATCTCGGCGCCGAGCTCCTCGACGAGCTTGACCAGGTCGGTGGGCCGGTCGGGGCCCCACCAGTCGCCGAGCAGCTCGGCGAGGGACTCCTCACGGGCCTTGGCCAGGGCAGCTACCGCTGTCCGCCCCTCGTCGGTCAAGGTCAGGCCCATTCCCTCGCGCCGGGCGAGGCGGCGTTCCTCGACCTGGCGGGATGCCGCCGTGATCACGGAAAGCGGCACGGTGCTGCGATCGGCGAGCGCCGCCGGTTCGACGTGGCCGTGGCGGCTGATCCTCAGCAGGAGCCAGCTGGCGGCGGGCAGCAGGTCGTAGCCCGCGCGCTCGGTGATGCGCACGTAGATCTCGCGGCGGCCCTCCCGCGTGCCGAGGACCGAGAGCGCCCGCGCCACCTCGTCGTACGAGGAACGCTCGACGGGGTTGCTGGCGAGCGTCTGCGTCGGATCGGGCGCCGTGACCGAGCCGCGCAGCTTGTCCTCGCGCAGGAACCAGGCGAGGACGAAGGCGACCAGGGCCACCGGCGCCGCGTACAGGAAGACGTCCGTGATGGACGACGCGTACGCGTGCAGGATGCCGGGGCGCAGCGTCGCCGGGAGATCGGCGATGCCGCGCGGGTCGGCCTTCAGGGAGTCGGCGCTGACGCCGGGCGGCAACTGCTGTCCCGCGACGGCGTCGGAGAGTTTGGTGACGAGCCGGTTGGCGAAGATCGTGCCGAAGATGGCGACACCGAACGAGGCTCCGATGGAGCGGAAGAACGTCGCGCCTGAGGTGGCGACGCCCAGATCCCCGTACGGGACCGCGTTCTGCACGATGAGCACCAGGACCTGCATGACCAGGCCGAGCCCGAAGCCGAAGACGAAGAAGTAGGCGCTCATCTCGCCCGTGCCGCTGTTCTCGCTGAGCTGGTGGAGGAGGAGCAGGCCGATCGCCGTGATGCCGGTGCCCGCGACCGGGAACACCTTCCAGCGGCCCGTGCGGCTGACGATCTGGCCGGACGCGGTCGACGAGATCAGCATGCCGAGCACCATCGGCAGCATGTGCACGCCCGACATCGTCGGCGAGACGCCCTGGACGACCTGGAGGAACGTCGGCAGGTAGGTCATCGCGCCGAACATCGCGAAGCCGACCACGAAGCTGATGATCGCGGAGAGCGTGAACGTCCTGACCCGGAACAGCTTCAGCGGAATGACCGGTTCGGCGGCCCTGCGCTCGATGGACACGAAGGCCACGGCGAGCACGACGCCGAGCACCGCGAGGCCGATGATCTGCGGCGAACCCCAGCCCCAGGTGGTGCCGCCGAGCGAGGCGACCAGGACGAGGCAGGTGGCGACGGCCGCGATCAGGAAGGTGCCGAGGTAGTCGATGGTGTGCTTCGTCGAGCGCACCGGGATGTGCAGGGCGGCGGCGATGACGACGAGCGCGACGACGCCGATGGGCAGGTTGACGTAGAAGACCCAGCGCCAGCTGAGGTGCTCAGTGAAGAGGCCGCCGAGCAGCGGACCGAGGACGCTCGTGGCGCCGAAGACGGCGCCGAACAGACCCTGGTACTTGCCTCGTTCGCGCGGCGGGACGATGTCGCCGACGATCGCCATCGACAGGACCATCAGACCGCCGCCGCCGATGCCTTGCAGCGCGCGGAAGCCGATGAGCTGCGGCATGTTCTGCGCCATGCCGCAGAGGGCCGAGCTGATCAGGAAGATCACGATGGCCAGCTGGAACAGCTTCTTGCGGCCGTACTGGTCGCCGAGTTTGCCCCAGAGCGGCGTCGCCGCCGTCGCGGCGAGCAGGTACGCGGTGACGACCCAGGACAGGTGCTCCATGCCGCCGAGCTCGCTGACGATGGTGGGAAGCGCGGTCGAGACGATGGTCTGGTCGAGGGCGGCGAGCAGCATGCCGAGCAGCAGCGCGCCGATGGAGACCAGTACGCCGCCGTGCGCGTGCCCGTCCGACGGGGCGGGGACGGTATCCGGCTCCGCCTCCGGCTTCGGTTCCGGCTCGGGATCCGGCTCCGGCTCCTCGGGGCGGGCGCTGGCGTCCTGCGTCATGGACACACACCTCCTGAGGGCTCCTGCGTGTCCTGAGAGCTCCTGCGTGCCTCCTGCGTGCCCGCGGGGACCTCTCCCTCCCCATCCTCCTCCATCCTCGTCCGTTGGACCCCTTATGGCCTGTTGAGGCGGGGATCTGCATAATCGCTGGTGTTCTCTAGGGGTGGGGTGCGCAAGGTGAGCAGCGCGGAAAGGCGTCCGAACGGCGCCGATGACGAACGGGGCGGCCGGTTATGCCCCGAATGCGGTACGTCGCGGGAGCAGGGCGGCGCGCCTGCCTGCGGCTGTACGGAGCGGGCCGCCGACGCGGCGCGGGACGCGAGGTCCGCGGACGCCGCCGCGGCGGAGGACTTCGATCCGCTGCGGATACGTCCCTATGTGACGCTGTCGGAGCCCGGCCCGGCGGACGGGACTGAACCTGAACCTGCCCCCTCGCTCCCTCTGCCGCCGGAGACGGTGGCTTCACCGCAGTCGGCGGATGTGGGGCTGTTCGTGGCGGGTGGTGAGTCGGCGGGTAGCGAGTCGGAGGGCGGCGCGGCGGAGGACGGCCCGCACCTGTCCCCGTCCTCGTCACCGCCCTCGCCACCTCTGCCGTACGACGAGGAACCGGAGCCGCGGCGCGTCCGTATCGGCCTGTACGCGGGTGTGGGCGCGGTGGCCGTGGTGACCGTCGCGGTGCTCGCGGCGGTGCTGCTCCCGCCCGACAAGCCGCAGCGGGACGATCAGGCGCTGCCGGACGTGGCGACACGTGCGGTGAACGCTCCGTCCGATTCCGCCGGTGAGTCGACGCCGACGACGGATTCCGCGCAGTCCTCAGCGCGTGCGTCCTCGCCCTCGGCCACGTCCCCGTCCACGTCGCCCAAGGCGAGCCCGTCCCTGTCCCCGTCGCACACCGCCTCGGACAAGGCGAGGCCCACCCGGCCGCCGAGCCGCTCGACAGAGCGGGCAACGGATTCGGTGAAGTCGGACGCGCCGTCGGGCGGCACAGTCCTGAGCCAGGGCGACAAAGGCCCGGAGGTCGAGGAACTCCAGCTCCGCCTGCAACAGCTGTACCTGTACATGGGCGAGGCCGACGGCACCTACAACGCCCCGGTCACGGACGCGGTGGCCCGCTTCCAGTTCGCCCGGGGAACGCAGAAGGACGAGAAGGGGGTCTACGGGGAGGAGACGCGGGCGGCACTCGAGGCGGAGACGTCGGAACCGCGACAGCATCGGGAGCCGCGGTAGCCGCCCCACGGACCCACCTCCGGTGCCGGGCGCCGAACAGCAAGGCGCCCGGCACCGCGTAGGTGCCAGGCGCCAAGAAGCCTGATCCGGACGTCGGCCGAGCCTGCGTCGAGCCTCAGCCGAACGTCAGCTGAAGCGCCCCGCCCTCAGCAGCGGTGACCCGGACCTGGGTCAAGTCGTCAACATGCACGGTGGGCCCGAACTCCCCGGCCCGCGGACCGATCCCCACGACCCGCATACCTGCCGCGAGCCCCGCGGCGATCCCCGCCCCGGAGTCCTCGAAGACGACGCAGTCAGCAGGGTCGAACCCCAGCTCGGCGGCCCCCTTGAGGAACCCCTCAGGGTCGGGCTTGCTCGCTCCCACGCTCTCCGCGGTAACGCGCACAGCGGGAAGCGAAAGACCGGCCGCGGCCATCCGCCCGGTGGACAGCGGCACATCGGCGGACGTCACGAGCGCGTGCGGCAGCCCGTCGAGCGACGCCAGGAAGGCTGCGGCGCCCGGGACCGGAACGACACCCTCCATGTCCGCGGTCTCGGCGGCCAGCATCTCGCGGTTCTCCGCGTAGTTCTCCTCCATGGGCCGCTCCGGAAGCAGCACCGCCATCGAGGCGTACCCCTGGCGCCCGTGGACGACCTTGATGACCTCGTCGAAGTCGAGTCCGTACCGCTCGGCCCAGCGCCGCCAGCAGCGCTCGACCACCGCGTCGGAGTTGACGAGGGTTCCGTCCATGTCCAGGAGGAGGGCCCGGGTGGTCAGAACAGGGGCGGTCTCAGCCGTCATCGGCGCACTCCAGAGCACAGAGAGAGCTTCCGCGGAGGAAAGATCGCGGAAGGGTCGCGAAAGAATCAAGGCAGCCCCGCCCGCCGGTCAGGGAACACGGGCGGAGCCACTTTGTTCCGCCAGGATACAAAAAGGGGCCTCCGGACGCCAGCACCGCAGGTCACACCCCTTACAGGCGCCGATCAGGCGCCTCAGGCAATCGCCTCGTACAGGCTCCACAGCCCGAGCCCCAGCATAAGGAGCGCGGCGATCTTGGTGATGAGCGAGAGCGGCACGCGCTTCATCAGGGCCTTTCCGCCGACGATCCCGAGTCCGGCGACCGCCCACAGCGCGAGCACCGCACCCAGGCCCACGGAGAGCGGGTCGTCGTACCGGGCGGCGAGGTTCGCGGTCATGATCTGCGTCAGATCACCGAACTCCGCGACCAGGATGAGCATGAAGCCCGCCCCGGAGACCTTCCAGAAGCTCTGGTCCTTGGGCTCGCGGACCTCCTCCTCGTCCTCGCCGCCCTTCAGGAGCAGCATCGCCGCCCCGCCGAGGAAGAGGACGCCGGTGAGCGCGTGAAGGAGTTGCTGCGGCAGGAGCGTAAGGACACTGCCCGCCGCCACGGCGAGCACGACATGGACGACGAAGGCGGCCGCGACCCCGACGAAGACGTACGAGGCGCGGTAGCGCGTCCCGAGGACGAGCCCGGCCAGCGCTGTCTTGTCCGGGAGTTCGGCAAGGAAGACGACGCCGAAGACGAGCGCCATCACGCTGATGCTGATCAAGGTTCCTCAATCGGTCGGGGCTGCCCCACCGAGAGCAATCTGTACATCACGTACGACACCTCGGCACGGCAGCACACACGGACGTACACGGTCATGTACGTCGGGCACTGCTTGCCGAAGGTCTCGCTGGCCGACCACGTCGATGACGGGGTCTGCCTCCGGGCGCCGGCTCAGACGAGCTGAGCAGTATGTCGACGGTCCGGCGAAGAGCTACTCCCCTTCTGCGCCATCCATCGTACGGGACGTCCGCGCACCCCGGACCAGGGCCTTTCGACCCCCGGAGAAGTGACCCGGGCCACATTTTCCGGGCTCTCGGACACCCGTTCGTCAACTCCCGTACAGATGAATGGACATGACACGGCGCCAGAACTCTTGAACTGACCACCCGATTGACGCGACCCTGTCACTTGACGCACATCCACCGGAAACCCCACCGCGTCAGCATGGCCACCCCAACGGCCAACATCCCCCCACATCCAGGGAGTTCGTATGTCCGCTGTCTACGCGCGTCGACGCCTCGCCACCCTCACCGCCCTGACCGCGCTCGCCTCCGGCGCGGCCCTGCTCACCGGCGCGCCCGCCCAGGCCGCTCCCCCGGCACCTGTCTCCGCCGCCACCGCCCGCACCTACCTGGGCCAGCTGACGGAGAAGGCCGAGGGCTCCTCCGACGGCTACAGCCGCGAGAAGTTCCCGCACTGGAGCACCCAGTCCGGCGCCTGCAACACCCGCGAGGTCGTCCTCAAGCGCGACGGCACGAACGTCCAGCAGGACTCCAGCTGCGCGGCCACATCGGGTACCTGGAAGTCCCCCTACGACGGCGGTACCTGGACCGCGGCGGGCGACGTCGACATCGACCACGTCGTCCCGCTCTCCGAGGCCTGGAAGTCCGGCGCGAGCAGCTGGACCAACACCCAGAGGGAAGGTTTCGCCAACGACCTCACCCGCCCGCAGCTGATCGCCGTCACCGACAACGTCAACCAGGCCAAGGGCGACAAGGACCCGGCCGAGTGGCTGCCGCCCACCACGTCGTACCACTGCTACTACGCGCGGATGTGGGTGGACGTGAAGCACCACTACAGCCTCACGGTGAACGCGGAGGAGAAGAGCAAGCTGTCCTCGATCCTCAACGGCTGCTGAGGTCACCGGCCCGCAGGCAGTCACGTCACGGGCCTGTAACCAGCGGGAATCCCCGGAACCTCGCCACCGGCCTCCGTCGTTCCGTACCCTACGGGGCGACGGAGGAGAGTGATCATCGTGGCACGGCTGCGCCTGGGTCCGCTGCTGAGGTACGTCGACGGTTCGACGGCGACGGTCTGGGTCGAGACCGACCGTCCCTGCACCGCCGAGGTGCGGTGCGAGGACGGCGCCAAGGGCACGGCGAACACGTTCCAGATCGCGGGCCACCACTACGCGCTCATCCCGGTCACGGGGCTGCGCCCGGGCGCGGAGACCGCGTACGAGGTGCGGCTCGGCGACAGCGACGCCCCCGTGTGGCCACTGCCGAACTCTCCCTTTCCGCCGAGCACCATCCGCACGCCGGGCGAGGGCGACGACGAGGCGCTCCGTGTCACCTTCGGCTCCTGCCGCTGGGCGGCCCCGCCGAGCGGGGAGCACGACCCCGTCGGACCCGACGCCTTGGACACCCTGGCCGCCCGTATCGCCAACGGCACGGACGCCGACCGACCGGACGTCCTGCTGCTCCTGGGTGACCAGGTGTACGCGGACAACACGTCTGAGGCGACCCGCCGCTGGCTCGCGGCACGGCGGAACCTGAACGACCCGCCGGGCGACCAGGTCGCGGACTATGAGGAGTACACCCACCTCTACTACGAATCGTGGCTCGACCCCGAGGTCCGGTGGCTGCTCTCCACCGTGCCCAGCTGCATGATCTTCGACGACCACGACGTCATCGACGACTGGAACACCAGTGCGGCCTGGCTCGCCGAGATGCGTGCGACGCCCTGGTGGCGCGAGCGTGTGCTGAGCGGCCTGATGTCGTACTGGGTCTACCAGCACCTCGGCAATCTGCCGCCCGCCGAGCTCGAGCGGGACGAGCTGTATGCCGAGTTGCGCACGGCGCCGGACGGCACGGACGCGCTGCGGGCCTTCGCCTCCGCCTCCGACGCCGACGCCGCGGCGACCCGGTGGAGCTACCGCAGGGACTTCGGCCGCGTACGCCTGCTCATGGTCGACACACGGGCGGCGCGCGTCCTGGACGAGCAGAACCGCGCGATGATCGATCCGGACGAGGCCCGCTGGCTGCGCGAACAGGTCCTCGACGGCACGGGTGGCGCGGGTGGCAGCTCAGATGGAACCCGTGGCTACGACCACCTCCTGATCGGTACGTCGCTGCCCTGGCTCCTTCCGCATCTCATCCATGACGCCGAGGGCTGGAACGCCGCGCTGTGCCGTGGCGAACGGGGCGCGCGCTGGGCCCGCTTCGGCGAGAACCTGCGCAGGCGTTCGGACCTGGAGCACTGGGCGGCGTTCCCCTCGTCCTTCGACGCGCTGACGGACCTGATCGCCGAGGCGGGCACGGGGCCGGGCGCCCCGGCGACGGTGTGCGTGCTCTCCGGCGACGTCCACCACGCGTACATCGCGGAACCGACCTGGCCGGACGGCGGCGGTCCCGACGCCCGTGTCCTGCAGCTGACGTGCTCCCCCGTCCACAACTCCATCCCCGCGTCGATAAAGCTGGGCTTCCACTTCGGCTGGAGCAGGGTGGGCCGCGCCCTGGGCCGCCGCTTCGTACGGCACGGACGAATAGCCCGTGCCGCCATCAAGTGGCGCAAGACGGGCGGACCTTGGTTCGGCAACCAGCTCATGACACTGACGCTGCGGGGCCGTTCGGCGGAGGTGCGGCTCGATCAGGCGCAGGCGGTGAAGGGCGCGGGCGTACGGCTCGCGACGACGCAGGAATCCCGGCTTTCGTGAGCCTGTACTCCCTTTAGTCCCCATAGCCCCGCTGGTTCACATAGCCACGCAAAGGCGACCGGGCCCCCGCAAGAGTCACGTGACACGGGCCACACCCGTCTGACGATCCTCCGCTTCGGGGTTCGACTTCGGGACTTCCGGCGGCATGATGAGGCGGACCGTCCGCTTCCATCGCCCCACGCCTTTCCCCAACACCCCACACTCACATCAGCCCCATCAGTCCCATTACCCCCACGCCCCCCACCACCCCCTCGTACGCCCGGGAGTCACGCCCTTGTCCGCACCATCCGCAGCGGCCGCACCGGCACATGACATCGCTGTCGCCGTCGTCGGCGCGGGGCCCCGTGGCACGAGCGTCCTGGAACGCCTCTGTGCCTCCGCAGCCGAACTCCTGCCGCCGGGGGCACGGCTGACGGTCCACGTCGTCGACCCCTCGCCCCCGGGCCCTGGACGCGTCTGGCGGACCGCCCAGCCGGCCGAGCTGCTCATGAACACGGTCGCCTCGCAGGTGACCCTCTTCACCGACGAGAGCGTCGACTGCGCCGGGCCGATCCGGCCGGGTCCGAGCCTGTACGCGTGGGCCGCCGCCGGTCACGCGCCGGGGCTCGGCCCTGACGACTATCCGACGCGCGCCTGTTACGGCCGCTATCTGGAGTGGGTCTTCGCCGAGACACTGCGTGGCGCACCCGGAACGGTCCGGGTCGAGGTGCACGCGGCACGCGCCGTACGCCTCGACTCCGCGGACGGCTCGGGCGACGGCGCCCAGACCCTCGTACTCGACAACGGCCGTGAACTGTCAGGGCTCAACGCCGTCGTCCTCGCGCAGGGCCACCTCCCCGCGGTCAGCGACGAGCGGCAGGAGCACCTCGCCGCGCACGCCGCACGGCACGGCCTGCGCCACATACCTCCGGCCAACCCCGCCGACATCGACCTGTCGGCCGTGGCCCCCGGTGAACGCGTCCTGCTGCGCGGCCTCGGCCTGAACTTCTTCGATCACATGGCGCTCCTGACGCGGGGCCGCGGCGGACGCTTCTCCCCCGCGCCGGGGGGCGGTCTGCACTATCAGCCATCGGGGCACGAGCCGAAGCTGTACGCGGGGTCGCGCCGCGGCATCCCCTACCAGGCGCGCGGCGACAACGCGAAGGGCGCGTACGGACGGCACGAGCCGCTCGTCCTGACCTCCGACGTCATAGCCCGCTTCCGCAAGCGCGCGGACAGCGGTGACGCCCCGGACTTCCTGGACGAGATATGGCCGCTCGTCGCCAAGGAAGTGGAGACGGTCTACTACACCGCCCTCGCCCGACCCGCCGAGCGGGCCACGGACTTCCGGGACGCCTTCCTCGCGGCGCCGCACCACAGCCCTCAAGAGGACCTGGTGCTGGACGAGTTCGGGATACCCGAGGCCGCACGGTGGTCCTGGGACCGGCTTGCACAGCCCTACTTCGGCCATATTTTCCGCTCCCCGGACGACTTCCGCGCCTGGCTGCTCGCGTATCTGCGCGAGGACACGGCGCAGGCCGCGCTCGGCAACGTCGCGAGCCCGCTGAAGTCCGCCCTGGACGTACTGCGCGATCTGCGCAACGAACTCCGCCTCATCCTCGACCACGGCGGCCTGGCCGGGGCGTCCCGCCGCGAGCACCTGGACCGCTGGTACACGCCCCTCAACGCCTTCCTCTCGATCGGCCCGCCCCGGCGCCGCATCGAGGAGATGACTGCGCTGATCGAGGCGGGCGTCGTCGAGGTGCTCGGCCCGCGTCTCGACGTGCGGCCCGCGGACGGGGCGTATCTCGCGCACTCCCCCGACGTGCCGGGGTCGACTGTGTCCGTCACCACAGTCATCGAGGCCCGGCTCCCCGAACCGGACGTGCGGCGCACCGCGGACGAGCTGCTCGGGCGGCTCCTCGAGACCGGCCAGTGCCGCGCCCATGTCGTCGACGGCTACGAGACCGGAGGCGTCGACGTCACGCCCCGCCCCTATCACCTGATTGACCGTCAAGGTCGTTTCCACTCAAGGAGGTTCGCGTTCGGAGTGCCGACGGAAGGTGTGCACTGGGTGACAGCAGCGGGGGCCAGGCCGGGCGTCGACTCGGTGACTCTGTCGGACGCGGACGCGGTGGCGCGGGCCGTGCTGCGGACGGCGGCAGGGACAGCGGAGATCCCCTCCCCGGCGGGAGTGATCCCGTCCGCGAGGGAAGCGGAATCGCCCGAATGGCCAGATGTTGAACTTGCAAGCATTGATTAGGTACCCCTAACCTTGGGCCTCCGCTCGGTTACCGTCCCCGAAAACCGAAGGAGACCCCCCATGACTGGACGTCTCAACAGCGCCCAGCCCTACGCCCTCGGGCTTTTCCGCATCGTCATAGGACTGCTCTTCGCCTGCCACGGCGCCGCATCGCTCTTCGGAGTGCTCGGCGGCGCGATGGGCGGCGGCACGATCGACGCGGGCACCTGGCCCGGCTGGTACGCGGCCGTCATCCAGCTGGTCGGCGGCGCCCTGGTCGCCCTCGGCCTCGGCACCCGCGCCGCGGCGTTCATCTCGTCGGGCTCGATGGCGTACGCCTACTTCAAGGTGCACCAGCCGGAGGCCCTGTGGCCGCTGCAGAACGGCGGAGAGGCCTCCGCGATCTTCTGCTGGGCCATGCTCCTGTTCGTCTTCACCGGCTCGGGCGCGCTCGGTCTCGACCGCCTCTTCGCCTCGCGCGGCGAGCGCGAGGACGAGACGGCGTCGAAGCGGACGCCGGTGGCCGCCTGACGCGCACACGCCCCTGTGAC
>NZ_JBHTSF010000040.1:0-64457 GCF_042795295.1 Streptomyces sp. NPDC056486 | reverse complement strand
CGCCGGCTATGTAGGCCACCCCCACCACGCTGGGCGACGGCCACGTCCCCGCCCCGCCGATGTACTAACCCCTTACATCCTGCGGGGGGGACGCCGGGGGTGGGGGGGTGGGGTAGCCCCCGCGGTCGACGCATGTCAGGGCCCCTCTCCCCCCACTCACTCGGGCGCTTGCCCGCCTGTCGCCAGCGTCACTTCTGGTTCAGAATCCGTCTCTTCTAGAGGAGTTGGAATGACCCGTACCAAGAAGATCCTCGTCACCCTCGCGATCGCGGCTGCCGCCGCCGCTGTCGGAGCAGGAACGTCGGCCCCGGCGTTCGCCGACAGCCACTCCCCGGTCAGCCCGCCCGACAGTCACTCCCCGGTCAGCCCGTTCGACAGCCACTCCCCCGTCGGCCCGCTGGACGACAGCCACACGCCGTAACCAGCAAGACCAGCGCGCCGCTGCCCAGGGGGTGCGGCAGGACGGGGCCGAGTGACCACTCGGCCCCGTTCCCTTTGCCCTGACCCCTGACTGTCCTGACTGCCGTCGGGCAACTCACCGCCGCATGGCAGGAAAGGTGGGGGGCTAGTCATTGCAGCCATCGGACGGCCCCTTAAGACTGGAGCCCACGGCACGACACCGCCCCGCCCCGGGAAAGGGAGCCAGCCCATGCAGATCGCGATCCTCCTCTACGAAAAGCTCACCGTCCTCGACGCGATAGGCCCCTTCCAGACCCTCGCCGGTCTCCCCGGAGCCGAAGTCGTCTTCGTCGCCGAGCAGGCCGGTCCCGTCCTCGACGACACCGGCACGCTCTCCCTCGTCGCCACGAAGTCGCTCGCCGAGGTCAGCAGCCCGGACATCGTCGTCGTACCGGGGAGCGCCGAGCCCGACCTCAAGAACGAGGCCGTACTCAGCTGGCTTCGTGCCGTCGACGCGCACACCACCTGGACGACGTCCGTCTGCACCGGCTCGCTCATCCTCGCGGCAGCCGGCCTGCTCAAGGGCCGCCGCGCCACGTCCCATTGGATGGCGCTTGAGCAGATCAAGCAGTTCGGGGTCGAGTCCACGGGGGAGCGCGTCGTCTTCGACGGGAAGTACGTCACCGGCGCGGGCGTCTCCGCCGGTATCGACATGGGCCTCACCCTCGCCGGAAAGATCGCGGGCGACGAGCACGCGCAGACCGTACAACTACTCATCGAGTACGACCCCCAGCCGCCGTACAACGCCGGCTCCCCGGAGAAGGCCCCGCCCGCCCTGGTGGAAAAGTTCCGGACACAGGCCGCGTTCTAGCCCCCACCGGCCGCTATCGGGGGCTGCAAGAAAGTCCCACCGACACGCCGCGCAGAGGCCGGATCCGTGGGACTTTTCTGCAATCCGCCCCGCCCAACTACCGGCGGGACGCCAGCGTCGCCTCCACCTTCGCGATGAACGCCTCCGGCGTCCGGAGCACCTCCTCCGCACCGAACCGCAGCACCACCCGCACCTCGGGGCACGCCGCGAGGTCGTTGTAGCGGGCCAAGTCCCGGCGGTGGGCGTCTCGTGAGCCGTGGTAGGCGTAGCCCTCGATCTCGACGGCCACGCCCTCATCCCGGAAGAGGAAATCGGGGCGGCAGCGGCGGCCGTTCGGCGTCAGCAGGTCCACCTGGGTGGAGGGGTGAAGGCCCGCGTCGTGCATCCGCAGCCGCGCCATCGTCTCCGCCGGTGACCCCGCGCGGGGGTCGGCGAGCGCCAACCAGTGGCGCGCCCGGTCGCCGCCGGAGCGCGGGAGGGGGGCGGCCAGGGCCAAAGATGCGGCGATGGACTCCGTGGCGATCAGTGGAGGGCGCCGGACACTGCCCACCGTTCGCCAGGTCAGCGCCGACTCGACGGCCACGAGCGCCTCGTCCCTCGGTCCGCACGGCAGCAGGTCCGCCAGCGTGCGCGCGATCGTCGTGAGCCGTAGCCCTCGCGTCACGGTGACGTCCTCCGGTGGCAGCGGCGACCAGTGCGTACGTGCCCCGGTACGGCGCCGTGAGTGGTGTGGATCGGTGAACTCCGGTTCCGCCGCTCGGAGTAGTTCGATGTTCCAGAGCACCGCCGCCGACCTATGGCTCGCCACCAGGCCCGGCATGGCCAGCTGGCCGGCCCACAGGCAGAGCGACAGGTCCACCGCACGTCCCGGCTCCGCCCAGGCGCCGCCCGAGATCCGCGTCCACCCCTCGGCAGCCAGCCACCGGAACAGCTTGGTCTTGGGCCACCCGGCGTCCATCGCCCAGCGCGCGAGCAGCACCCCTTCGACGGCCAGTTCCGGCAGCTCCGGCGGTCGCGGTTGCGGCCCTCGTGGTTCCCCCATCGCGCCAGGCTCCCGCAACGGGCTCCGGCTCGTGTGCCCTGTGGATAACCCAGCCCTCAAGCCGCGTGGAACGCCCTCAGCCAGTCCACCAGGAGGCGGTTCACCTCGAAGGCGCGCTCCTGTTGTACCCAGTGGCCGCATCCCTCGAGGATGTGCGAGGACAGCAGGCCGGGCAGGGTCTCCGGGTACGCCTTGATCGCGTCGGCCAGCCAGGTCGTCGACGCGTCCTGGTCGCCGCCGATGAACAGTGAAGGCTGGGTGATCGGGGCTCCGTCCCATGCCGCCAGGTCCTCCCAGTCGCGGTCGACGTTGCGGTAGCGGTTGAGCGCGCCGGTCAGGCCGGTGCGCTCGAACTCGGCCGCGTAGACGTCGAGATCGTCCTCCGTCAGCCAGGAGGGCAGAATCGACTCCTCCGCGAAGCGGTCCGACATCTTGCCGCCTCTGGGTACGAAGTGCAGGCTCGGGGCGTCCGGCGGCGGCATCGTGTCCGCCGACACCCCCGCGTAGAACCCCGCGAGCCAACCCCGCACGTCCGGCTCGATCTCCGCTTCCGCCCTCCCCTGCTCCTGGAAGTAGCTGACGTAGAACTCCTCGTCGGGGCCGCCGATCATGGCGAACGCGTCCGAGGGGCGAAATCCGTTCCGGGGTGCGTACGGAACGCTCAGCAGGCCCACCGCCGTGAAGACGTCCGGCTTGAGCAGCGCCGAGTTCGCCGCGATGGCCGAGCCCCAGTCGTGGCCCACGATCGTCGCGGTCTCCGCTCCCAGGGCTCGTACGACACCCACGTTGTCGGCGACGTGCGCCAGCATCCGGTACGCCTCCACCTCACGCGGCTTCGACGAGCGGCCGTATCCGCGCACGTCGATCGCCACCGCGCGGAAGCCCGCCTCGGCGATGACCGGGAGCTGGTGGCGCCACGAGTACCAGGACTCCGGGAAGCCGTGGACCAGGAGAACCAGGGGGCCCGTGCCCTGCTCCACCAGGTGGATCCGGCCGCCTCCAGGGACGTCCACCAGACGGTGGTGCTGTGTGGGGTGCGGCATGTTTCCTCCCGGGTCAGGATCAAGTTCAGGATCAGTCGATACGTCGTACTCCATGATCCTGGGCTGCGCCCTCCCCCGCCCGCGAGGAACTTTGCCGACTTGGCAAATGACTCACCCCCGCGCCACCACCACCGCCGCCTTGAGGTCCGACCAGAACTCCGGGCGGACCGTGACCTTGAACCCCAGCCGGTACACCCTCGTCCGCTCCCTCCCCCGCACCCGCAGCCGCACCTCCGTGGGGCCCGGGTGTGAGCGGAGGATCTCCTTGAGCCGGGCGACCGTGTGCGGGGTCACCTGGGGCTCGTGCATGTCGAGGATCACGGGCGCGTCCGCCGCCGCGTGCGAGAGGTCCGGGACCGAGAGTTCCATGCCCACCAGTCGCGGGACGTCCTCCCGCTTGTCGAGGCGGCCCTTCACGAACACCACCGTGTCCTCCACCAGTTGGGTTGACAGGAGCTGGTACGTCGCCGGGAAGAACATGCACTCCAGCGACCCCGCCAAGTCCTCCACCGTGGCTACCGCCCACGCGTTTCCCTGCTTCGTCACCTTCCGCTGGAGGCCGGAGATGATGCCCCCGATCGTCACCACCGCACCGTCCGCGTGCTCGCCCCCGGTCAGGCTCGCGATCGCCGCGTCGGCCTTGGCCGCGAGGACGTGCTCGATGCCGAACAAGGGGTGGTCGGAGACGTAGAGGCCGAGCATGTCCCGCTCCTGGGCGAGGAGGTACGTCTTCTCCCACTCCTCGGAGGGGAACTCCACACCGCCGTCGGGCGCAAACCCAGATCCCACCGGCCCGCCCCCGTCTCCGAAGAGGTCGAACTGGCCCTCCGCCTCCCTCCTCTTCACCTGTACGACGTTGTCGATCAGAGGCTCGTAGCAGGCGGCAAGCCCCTTGCGCGTGTGGCCCATCTCGTCGAACGCGCCCGCTTTGATGAGGGATTCCGTCGTCCGTTTGTTGCATGCGGTCGCGTCCACCTTCTCCAAGTAGTCGGGGAAGGACTCGTACTTTCCTTTCTCTTTCCTGCACTTGACGATCGCATCGACCACATTCGCTCCGACGTTCCGCACCGCCGTCAGGCCGAAGAGAATGACGTCGTCGCCCTGCGCCGCGAAGTTCGCCACCGACGCGTTCACATTCGGCGGCAGGACCCTGATCCCCATCCGGCGGCACTCGTTGAGATAGACCGCCGACTTGTCCTTGTCGTCACGGACGGAGGTCAGTACGGCGGCCATGTACTCGGCCGGATAATTCGCCTTCAGGTACGCCGTCCAGTACGAGACCAGTGCGTACGCCGCCGCATGCGCCTTGTTGAACGCGTAGCCCGCGAACGGGACAAGGACGTCCCAGACCGCCTGGATCGCCCCGTCGCTGTATCCGCGCTCCCGGCAGCCGTCCCGGAACGGGACGAACTCCTTGTCCAGGACCTCCTTTTTCTTCTTGCCCATGGCTCTGCGCAGCAGATCCGCCTGGCCAAGGGTGTAGCCCGCGAGTACCTGGGCCGCCTTCTGCACCTGCTCCTGGTAGACCACCAGGCCGTAAGTCAGGCCGAGCACATCCCGCAGAGGCTCCTCCACCTCCGGATGGATGGGGGTGATCTCCTGTTGGGCGTTCTTCCGCAGCGCGTAATTCGTGTGCGTATTCATGCCCATCGGGCCGGGGCGGTACAGCGCCGTGACCGCCGTGATGTCCTCGAACTCGTCCGGTTTCATCAGCCGCATCAGGGAACGCATCGGGCCGCCGTCGAACTGGAAGACGCCGAGCGTGTCGCCCCGGCTGAAGAGTTCGAAGGTGCGGGTGTCCGCCAGGGGGATGGAGAGCAGGTCGAGTTGCACGTCTTTGTTCGCCGCCACCATCTTTACCGCGTCGTCCATGATGGTGAGGTTGCGCAGGCCCAGGAAGTCCATCTTGAGCAGGCCGAGCGATTCGCACTGGGGATAGTCCCACTGCGTGATCGTCACGCCGTCGCTGTGCCGCACCCATACCGGCACATGGTCGGTGATCGTCTCGCTGGACATGATGACGCCGGCCGCGTGCACACCCATCTGCCGGACCAGGCCTTCCACGCCCTTCGCGGTGTCGATGACCTTCCGTACGTCGGGTTCGTTCTCGTACATTCCACGGATCTCGCCCGCCTCGCCGTGCCGGGGATGGGCGGGGTCCGTGATGCCCGCGAGTTCAATTCCCTTTCCGCCCGCGTCCGGTGGCATCGCTTTGGTGAGGCGGTCGCCCATCGCGTACGGATATCCGAGCACGCGCGCCGAGTCCTTGATGGCGTTCTTCGCCTTGATCTTTCCGTATGTGCCGATCATGGCGACCTTGTCGGCGCCGTACTTCTCGGTCACGTACCGGATGACTTCCACGCGCCTGCGCTCGTCGAAGTCGATGTCGACGTCCGGCATCGACACGCGTTCGGGGTTCAGGAAGCGCTCGAAGATCAGGCCGTGGGTGATGGGGTCCAGGTCCGTGATTCCCATCGCGTACGAGACCAGCGAACCGGCGGCGGATCCGCGTCCCGGGCCTACCGCGATGCCGTTCTTCTTGGCCCACATGATGAAGTCGGCGACCACCAGGAAGTATCCGGGGAACCCCATCTGGATGATGATGCCCATCTCGTACTCCGCCTGCCGCGCGTACTCGTCCCCCACCCCCTCGGGAAACCGCCGCCGCATTCCCGTGGCCACCTCCTCCCGGAACCAGCTGACCTCCGTATATCCCTCCGGGACATCGAATTTGGGCATGAGGTCGCGCTTCTCGAACATGCCGGTGGTGTCGATCTGCTCGGCGACCAGGAGAGTGTTGGCGCAGCCCTGCTGCCAGGCGTCCGAGGAGTCGATGGCGTACATCTCGGCTGTGGACTTCAGGTGATAGCCGGTGCCGTCGAAACGGAAACGGTCGGGGTCCGAGAGGTTCTTGCCCGTCTGGATGCAGAGAAGGGCGTCGTGCGCGGTCGACTCGTGGGCGTACGTGTAGTGGGAGTCGTTCGTGACCAGGGGCGGGATCCCCAGCTCCTTGCCGATCTTCAGGAGGTCGTCACGGACCCGGCGCTCGATCTCGATGCCGTGGTCCATCAACTCCAGGAAGTAGCGGTCCTTGCCGAAGATCTCCTGGTACTCCCCCGCCGCCTTGCGGGCCTCGTCGAACTGGCCCAGGCGCAAACGGGTCTGTAGCTCTCCCGAGGGGCAGCCGGTGGAGGCGATGAGCCCCTGCGACCACTGGGAGATCGTCTCCTTGTCCATGCGCGGCCACTTCTGGAGCCAGCCTTCGGCGTACGCGTCCGAGGAGAGGCGGAAGAGGTTGTGCAGGCCGGTTTTGTCGGCCGCCCAGAGGGTCTTGTGGGTGTAGCCACCGGAGCCGGACACGTCATCGCGCTTCTGGTGCGGATTGCCCCATTTCACCTTCCGCTTGTCGCGGCGGGACTCCGGCGCCACGTACGCCTCGATGCCGATGATCGGCGTGACTCCCGCGCCTTTGGCCTGGTGGAAGAAGTCGTACGCACCGTGCAGATTGCCGTGGTCCGTCATCGCGATGTGCGACATGCCCATGTCGGTGCAGGCCTTGAACATGTCGCCGAGGCGGGCGGCGCCGTCGAGGAGTGAGTACTGGGTGTGGACGTGCAGGTGAGTGAAGGGCTTCGGCGGCTTCGGCACTTCCACTCCCGTGGTCGGTCGGTCAGGCGCCGTCAGGCGGTCAGTTGGCCAGTCGGTCAGTCGGTCAGTCGGCGGTCGGGGCTGACTCGGCTTCCTCCTCAAGGCGTTGGGCGATGACGCGCAGGCCGACCGCCACCTCGTGAGCCGACGGAGCGTGGTCCGGGTCGATCAGCCACTGCTGGGTCAGGCCCGCGACCAGGGCCATGTGGACCGAGCCGACCGCGCGGGCCGTGTCCGGGTCATCGGCGGCGTCGATGCCGTGCAGGTGGGAGGCCATCTCGGGGCGTGCGCGCTCGTACGCGGCGGCGATCTGCTCGCGGATCTCGGGGGCGCGCTCGGCCTGGGCGAAAGCCTCGATGCTCGCGACCAGCATGGGGCGGTCCGTGGCCTCGGAGCCGATGATGCGGGCCCACATCTGCTCCAGGGGCTCGGGCGCACCGCCCTCCGCGTCGGACGGACTGTCGACGATCGCGGAGCCCCACTCCATGAGCGTCTCCATGAGGGCGGCGTTGAGCAGCGCCTCCTTGGAGCCGTAGTGGTAGTTGATCGTCCCGACGGGGGCGTTGTTCGCGGCTGCCGCGATGTCCCGGGAGGTCGTACGGGCGTATCCCCGCTCCTGGAGGCATCGCTTGGCGCCGGTCATCAGCTGTTCTCGGTGTCCCATGGGCCCACCGTACAACAGACTTGAACGTTCGTTCAGAACGCAGGTTCAGAACAAGCGTTCAAGAGCAGGCGTTCAGGAGGAAACTCGTTGGACAGCCCCCGCGCCCCTCGCCGATAGTGCCGCGCATGACCTCTCTTGTGCGCCACCTCACGTTCGACTGTTCCGACGCCTACCGTCAGGCCACCTTCTGGGCCGAAGTACTCGGCGGGAAGATCGCCGACGACGACTTCCCCGGCGATCCGGAAGCCCTGGTCACCGCCGAAGGCACCACCCTGCTCTTCGTGACCGTGCCCGACGCCAAGACCGTCAAGAACCGCCTGCACGTCGACCTTCAGCCGCAGGACCGCACCCGTGACGAGGAGGTCGAGCGGGTCATCGGGCTCGGCGCCAAACTCGTGGAGGACCACCGGGTGCCCGACGGGCGCGGCTGGGTCACCCTCAGCGACCTGGAGGGCAACGAGTTCTGCGTCGAGCGCAGTGCGGCCGAGCGCGCGGCAACCGAATAGACGCGAGGCCGCCGACTAGGCGCGCCGGCCGCGCAGTTCGCGCTTGAGGACCTTGCCGCTCGCGTTCCTCGGAAGCTCCGTCACGAACTCGATCTCCCTGGGGACTTTGTAGTTCGCCATTTCGCGGCGTGACCACGCGATCAGGTCGTCAGCCGTGAGCACGGCGCCCGGCCGCCGCACCACGTACGCCTTGCCCACCTCGCCGAGCCGCGGATCCGGGACGCCGATCACCGCCACGTCCGCCACCTGCGGATGTACGCCGATCAGCTGCTCTATCTCGGCGGGGTAGGCGTTGAACCCGCCGACGATGAACATGTCCTTGATCCGGTCCGTGATCCGGAGATTGCCCAGCTCGTCGAGGACTCCGACGTCGCCCGTCCGCAGCCAGCCGCCCGGCGTGACCGCCTTCTTCGTCTCCGCCGGGTCCTCGAAGTAGCCCTGCATGACGTTGTGTCCGCGTACGAGGATCTCGCCGGGGTGACCCGGTGAGAGCTCCTCGCCGCCGGGGCTCACCACCCGCACCTCCGTGTCCGGGATGGCCCGGCCCGAGGTCGACGCGATGGTCCGCGCGGTGTCTCCCTGGTGGCACATCGTGACGATGCCGCTCGCCTCAGAGAGGCCGTACGCCGTCAGGACCGTGGCGATGTGCAGTTCGGCGCGCAGCCGCTCGACCAGTTGCAGCGGGACCACCGCCGCGCCCGTCACCACCAGGCGCAGAGCCGACAGGTCGTGCTGGTCGCGGGCGGGGTGGTCGAGGAGGGACTGGTGCAGGGTCGGCGGGCCGGGGAGTACCGAGATCCTCTCCGCGGCCACGTTCGCGAGGACCGTGTCCACGTTGAAGACCGGCTGCGGGACCATCGTCGCGCCGCGCATCAGGCAGGCGATGATCCCCGCCTTGTAGCCGAAGGTGTGGAAGAAGGGGTTGACGATCAGATAGCGGTCGCCTTCGCACAGGCCCGCGAGTTCGCTCCAGATGCCGTAGCAGCGCAGGGTCTGGGCGTGGGTGATCACCGCGCCCTTGGGGCGGCCTGTCGTGCCCGAGGTGTAGACGATGTCCGAGGGGTCGGCGCCGTCGACGGCGTCCGCGCGCGCCCGTACGTCCTGGCCGTTCACGCCGTCGCCGCTGGCCAGGAAGTCCTTCCAGGCACGGAAGTCCTCGGGGGCGTCGTCGGACAGGACCACCACCTGCTCCAGGTGCGGGAGGCCGGGCAGCGGGCCGTCCCCCTTCCCCTCCACCGCCGCGCGGCGCAGCGAGGCGACGTACGACGTACCGAGGAAGGTGCCCGTCACGAAGAGCAGCTTCGCGCGGCTGCGTTGCAGTACGTAGGCCGCCTCCGCACCCTTGAAACGGGTGTTCAGGGGGACAAGTACCGCGCCCGCCGATACCGCGCCGAGCGCGGAGACGATCCAGTCCAGGGTGTTGGGGGCCCAGACGGCCACGCGGTCACCGGAGTTGACGCCGTTGGCCATGCACGCGGCGGCGGCCCGCTCCACGCGCCGGCCGAGCTCGGCGTACGAGACGCGGGTGCGGCCCTCGACGACCGCCTCCCGGTCCCCGAACCGCTCGGCCGCCGCCCGGACCAGTCCCGGGATGCTGCCCCACTCCAGGTCGCCGCGCATCACAAGCCCCTCCGCCGCAGTAGCTGACTATCCGTCAGATTAGCTGTAACCTGACGCGCTGTCAGCAGTCGGGACGACGTATGGCGAAGCCCCGGAGCCTCGCCACTACGCCACTCGCGGAGGTGCCGTTGCCCATGGCTTCACTCAAAGACGCTACAGCGATAGTCGGGATCGGGCAGACCGCGTTCGCCAAACAACTGCCCGAGGACGAGAAGACGTTGGCCTGCCGGGCGATCGTCGCCGCGCTCGACGACGCGGGCATCGCCCCCTCGGAGGTCGACGCGTTCGCCTCGTACACGATGGAGGAGACGGACGAGGTCGAGGTCGCCAAGGCGATCGGCGCGGGCGACGTGACCTACTTCAGCAAGGTCGGTTACGGCGGCGGCGGTTCCTGCGCGACCATCGCGCACCTCGCGTCCGCCGTCGCCACCGGGCAGGCGAACGTCGGCATCGCCTGGCGCTCCCGCAAGCGGGGCAGCGGGCCGCGCCCCTGGAAGAACACCGCGGTCCAACTCCCCACCCCCGGCCAGTGGACCCGCCCCTTCGGCCTTCTCCGCCCGGCGGACGAGATCGCGATGCTGGCGCGCCGCTACATGCACGAGTACGGGGCGACCCGCGACCACCTCTTCAATGTCGCCCTCGCGTGCAGGAACCGGGCGAACCAGAATCCGGCCGCGATGATGTACGAACGGCCGCTGACCCGCGAGATGTACATGTCGTCGCGCTGGATCAGCGAGCCCCTCTGCCTCTTCGACAACTGCCTGGAGACGGACGGCGCGTTGGCGTGCGTGATCGTGTCCGCCGAGCGGGCGCGGGACTGCCGGCAGAAGCCCGTGTACGTCCACTCCGTCGCCCAGGGCCTGCCCGCGCAGCACCACGGGATGGTCAACTACTGGAACGACGACCCGCTGACAGGACCCGCGTGGACAGCGGCCCGACACCTCTGGAAGCAGGCGGACTTCGGCCCGCAGGACGTGGACGTCGCCCAGATCTACGACGCGTTCACCCCGCTGATTCCCCTGTCCCTGGAGGGATACGGCTTCTGCGGCCGGGGCGAGGGCGGCGCGTTCACGGAGGGCGGCGCGCTGGAGAGCGGGGGCCGCCTGCCGATCAACACCGGGGGCGGCGGCCTGAGCGAGGCGTACGTACACGGCTTCAACCTCATCAACGAAGGCGTGAAGCAACTCCGGGGCACGAGCACGGCACAAGTACCCAACGCGGCAACGTGTTTGGTGACGGCGGGCGAGGGCGTACCGACGTCGGCGGTCCTGCTGCGGGCCCCATAGGGGCGCGAGGCTGTTTACATATGCGGCTCCGCCGCGTGAGCGCGAGCAACCACATCAGACCCGCACCCGGAAGAGGCCAGAACATGGCAGACGCGACGACAGAGACCGAGCCCCTACTGCCCCCCACCATCGACAACGACGGCGCCCCCTTCTGGGAGTACGCCGCCCAGGGCGAACTCCGGATACAAGCCTGCACCGCCTGCGGCGAGCTGAGGTTCCCGCCCAGGCCCTGCTGCCCGCACTGCCAGTCCTTCGACAGCGAGTGGCGCAGGATGAGCGGGCGGGGCCGCATCTGGTCCTACGTCCGCCCGCACCCGCCCCTGCTCCCCGCCTACGCCGAGCAGGCGCCGTACAACGCGATCATCGTCGAGCTGGCCGACGCCCCGCGTATCCGCCTGGTCGGCAACCTCGTCGCCGCCCCGGACGCCCCGCTGAACTCCGTCGAACCCGACCGGCTGCGCATCGGCGCGAAGGTGCAGATCGCGTTCACCGACGTGGGCGGGATCGCGACGCCCCGCTGGCTTCTGGAGCGGCCATGACGGCTGCGGGCGCCCTGCGTACGGTGATCGACAAGGACACGGGCGTGGCGGTCGTCACGCTTGACCGCCCCGCCCGCCACAACGCCATCGACGCGGAGACGGCAGCGCAACTGGCGGCGGCCTGGCGGGAGTTCCGCTTCGACGACGGCGTTCGGGCGATCGTCCTCACCGGCGCCGGGGAGAAGGCGTTCTGCACGGGCATCGACCGCGACACGGACGTAGCGCAGCCCGGATCCCCCTTTTCGATGGACGATCCGCTCCTGTCCATCGGCCCCAAGGCCAACGACCTGTGGAAGCCGGTCATCGCCGCCGTCAACGGCATGGCGTGCGGCGGCGCCTTCTATCTCCTGGGCGAGGCGGAGTTCGTCATCGCCGCCGAGCACGCCACGTTCTTCGACCCGCACACCACGTACGGCATGGTCAGCGCGTACGAGGCGATCCTCATGGCGCAGCGCATGCCGCTCGGCGAGGTCGCGAGGATGTCGCTGATGGGGACGGCCGAGCGGCTCTCCGCGCGGCGGGCGTACGAGATCGGCCTGGTATCCGAGCTGGTCGCGTCCGCCGATCTGCCGGCGGCGGCCGTCCGCGCGGCCGAGGTCATCGCCTCCTGTCCGACGGAGCCGGTCCAGGGCACGGTGCGCGCGCTCTGGGCGGCGAAGGAGGCGGCCCGCACCCAGGCCCTGGCCCAGGCACCACACCTCATCGCGCTCGGCAATCTGCCGCCGGAGCGACAAGCGGGGCTCTTCACGGGGCGCGGGTCCGAATTCCGTACCAGGTGACGAGTGAACGAGGCGGGCCGGCCACCGTAGCCGGCCACCGTCTCGCGGGGTTCATCCACTCGGCGTAACGTCACAAGTGGACGGCCGCCGTCCGAAGCCCCTTCCAACGCCGGCGCGACGGCCGTCACGGGACGGGCGGGGCTCGACCCGGAGTGAACGGGTCCGCTAGGACCGAGCGGTGCCGGTCCCCCGCTCCGCGTCCAGCGCGTACACGCACCGGTCCTTGCTGCACGCGTACACGACGCCGTCCCGCACCACGGGTGCCCCGGTGATCTCGCCGCCGGTGGCCAGCTTCCAGCGCAGGCGGCCGTCGTCGGCCTTCAGCGTGTACAGCAGGTGGTCCGTCGAACCGAAGTGGATCCGCCGGTCGGCCACGACGGGCGTGCCGACGACCTCTCCGCCGGCCTGGAAGCGCCACTTGGGCGTCCCCGTCACCGCGTCAAGGGTGTAGAGCCCCTTGCCGCTGCCTACGTGCACATGGCCGTCGGCGACGAGCACGGGCTCGATCGACGCCCGGGACTCCGTGGCGATGCGCCAACGGTCACGGCCGTCCATGGCGTCGAGGGCGTACACGGTCCCGAGGTAGTCCGCCAGGTACACGCCGCCTCCGGTGACCGCGGGTCCCGGCGCGAACGCGGGCGGACACAGGAAGGCCGCCGGCGCCTCGAAGTGCCAGCGGACGTGCCCGCCGGCCACGTCGATCGCCAGGACACGGGACCCCGCGGACACGTACACGTACCCGTCCTGCGCGGGCGCGAGCCGCACCGGCACGCCGCCGCAGGAGGCCGCGTCGCCGATGGGGTACGACCACCGCTCCTCGCCCGTACGGGCCTCGATCGCACGCAGGCGCGCGCCCTTCCAGACGTAGACCGTGCCGTCGTGGACGACGGGTCCCGCCTCGGGGGTCTCGAAGTCGGTCTGGGCCCCGGTGATCTCCCAGAGCTTCTCGCCGTTCACGGCCTCCCAGGCCTGTACGCCGCCGCCGCGCGTCCCGGTGACGACGGTGCCGTGGTCGGCCTGCAGGGAGTACACCCAGGCGTCGGTCGACAGGCGCCACAGGTCGGTGCCCTCGGCGCCGTCGAGGGCGTAGAGCGTGGGGCCGTCCGAGGCGTGGATACGTCCGTCGGCGACCGCCATGGACCAGGCGACGTCGCGCGTCTTGAAGCTGCGGCGGCCCGTGCCGACGTCCAGGGCGTGGACCTCGAAAGACGTGACGTACACGAGGTTCCCCGCGACGGCGGGTGTCCCCCACACGTCGTTGGACATCCGGAAGCGCCACGGCCGCCACGCGGCCCCCGCGTCCGGCGCGGCGGCAGGGGCGGGCACCACGGGGTCGACGCCGTTCGTCGCGGCCTTGGACCGCGACCACGAGGCGGCGAGGCCGCCGTCGGCGGGCGGCGCGCTCTCGGCGGCGGCACGGGCGTCGGCCACGCGCGGTCCTGGACCGATCGGTACCTTCGCCCCTGCGAGGTGCACGGGACCGGCGTCCGGCACGTTCCCGAAGGGAGGCGGCTGCGTCGGCGGCGCAGGCGGCGCGTGCCGCGGAGGCGGCGGTGCCACGGCGGGGGCGCCACCACGGCCGCCGCCGCTGCGCCCGGAGCCGGCGAGCGCGGCCCGCACGGGCGGACGGCCGCCCCGGCGGGCCTCGATCAGCGCGACGGCCCGCTCAGGCAGCCACGCGGAGGCCGTGCCGCTGTCGCCGTCCTCGCTCTCCGAGGCGAAGAGGTGGGGTGCGAGCTGGGCCTGGAGGTCGTTGGGGCTCGGCCGCAGCGGAGCCTCCATCTGCATGCACGTCTCGATGAGCGGGCGCAGCTCGTCCGGGAGTCCCGCCAGGTCAGGGCCCTCGCGGAGCAGCATGAAGACGGTCTCGACGGGGTTCGCGCCGTGGAAGGGCGCGTGCCCGGTGGCGGCGAAGACGAGCATCGAGCCGAGCGAGAAGACGTCACTCGCGCCGGTCACGCTGCGCGAGTCCTTCGCCTGCTCGGGCGACATGTACGCGGGTGTGCCGACGGCGACGTTCGTCATGGTCAGCCGGGTGTTGGAGACGCCGGACGCGATGCCGAAGTCGATCACGCGCGGCCCGTCCTCCACCACGAGGACGTTCGACGGCTTGAGGTCACGGTGGACGAGGCCCGCGCCGTGGATGGACTCCAGGGCCTCGGCGACGCCGGCCGCAAGCCAGCGCACTGCCTGGGTGGGCAGCGGCCCGTGTTCATTCACTATTTCTTCGAGCGAGGGTGCGGGCACGTACGCGGTGGCCAGCCACGGCACCGCCGCACGCGGGTCGGCGTCCACGACAGCGGCCGTATAGAAACCGGACACGGCCCGTGCCGCCTCGACCTCACGCGTGAAGCGGACGCGGAACAGCTGGTCCTCGGCGAGCTCGGTCCTGACCGTCTTGATCGCCACGCGCCGCCCTGACGCGGAGCGCGCGAGGTAGACAAGGCCCATGCCACCGGCTCCGAGCCGGCCGAGCACCTCGAACGGGCCGATCCGCCTCGGATCGTGCTGCGTCAGCTGATCCACCACTTGCCCTGCCACCTCCCCGTACGCGGGCGCCGTATGAGCGGCCCCGTGCAGCGTCTCACCACCGAGCCGCTCCGGCGGCACGCACCCTGATTCTTCCTGTACGGGGCGGTGGTTGCGAACCCGGGGCGGGATCAGGGTGTTGTGGGACAAAGAAGACTCAGGAAGAGACGAGATGTGCGAGTGGTATTTGATTCGAACGCATGAGCTATTCGAGTACGGCCCCGGACCGGTGCGCGGAATGGAGGACGAATACCGCCTCCAACCCCATTTGCACTCGGCCGAATCGCGCTCCGATCACCCCTCGGTAAGCTGACGGCATGACAGGACAGGTACGTACCGTCGACGGCCGCGTGGCCGGTCGGCGCGGTCAAGCGACGCGTCAGAAGCTGCTCGACTGCCTCAGCGAGATGCTCAGCTCCTCGCCCTACCGGGACGTCAAAGTCATCGACGTCGCCCGGAAGGCGGGGACTTCACCCGCGACCTTCTATCAATACTTCCCCGACGTCGAGGGCGCCGTCCTTGAGATCGCCGAGCAAATGGCGGCCGAGGGCGCGGAGTTGACCCAGCTCCTCGACGGCCGGTCCTGGGTCGGCAAGGCGGGGTGGCAGACCTCGCAGGAGCTGGTCGAGGGCTTCCTCGATTTCTGGCGCAAGAACGACGCGATCCTCCGGGTCGTCGATCTGGGCGCCGCGGAGGGCGACAAACGCTTCTACAAGCTCCGCATGAAGATCCTGAACTCGGTCAACAACTCCCTTACCGACACGGTCAAGGAGCTCCAGGCCAAGGGCAAGGTCGACAAGGACGTGAACCCGGCGGCGATGGCGGGCTCCCTGGTGGCGATGCTCGCCGCGGTCGCCTCGCACCAGCGGGGTTTCCAGACGTGGGGCGTCAAGCAGGCCGAACTGAAGCCCAACCTCGCACTGTTGGTGCATTTGGGCGTAACAGGCAAGAAGCCGACGAAGTAGCGCATTACGTACGTGTACGTCACTTCTGACGCTCTTCTCTCTGACGCTTCTTCAAGTCCTGTCACCGCAGCGGCGGATCACGGAGTTCCAGTGATCCGCCGCTGTGTTCCCCGGGCACTTGGTCCGTGCGTCTAGTCCGTGCGTCTAGTCCGTGCGTCGCTCCAGGCGAAACAGGCGGATCTCCCGTTCCACGCGGGACTGGTACGTCGCGTACGGCGGCCAGAACTTCAGCACCGCCTCCCATGCCGCCACCCGCTCATCGCCCGCCAACAGCCGCGCCCTGACCGGAATGTCCGCGCCCTGCCAGCTGACGTCGGCGTCGGGATGGGCGATGAGGTTGCCGGTCCAGGCGGGATGCCCCGGGCGCCCGAAGTTGGAGCCGACGAGGATCCAACTCCCCGGCTCCTCCGGCATACAGGCCAAGGGAGTGCGCCGCGGGACCCCGCTCTTGGCGCCGCGCACCGTCAGGATCACCCCCGGCAGCATCTTCGCGCTGAGCAGCACCTTGCCGCGCGTGAGGCGGTGCACCGTGCGGTCCATCGCGGGGATGAAGTGCGGGGCGATCTTCGCGAAGGTCCGGGTGGACGACATCTTCTGCATCAGGCGGACACCGGGGGGCATCAGACGGCCACCGTCGGGGGCGGGGTCGTGCGCAATGCTGGAGTCGGGGTCGGGGTCGGGGTCGGGGTGCGGGTCGGCGTCGGTGCGAACAGGTCGGCCTGTTCCGCCGCGCGCGCCCGCAGCCGGTGCCCGGGCCCGAAGAGCAGTTCGTCGCTGGACGCCCGCTTGAAGTACAGATGCGCCTCGTGCTCCCAGGTGAACCCGATGCCGCCGTGCAACTGCACGGCCTCCGACGCGGCGGTCCGCAGCGTGTCGAGGGCCTGCGCGAGCGCCAGTCCCCCCACTCGTTCGGAGCCCGTCCCGGCCTGTCCGGAGTCTGCCCCCACCTGCTCGGAGCCCGCCCCGGCGGCCCACGCCGCGTAGTACGCCGCCGACCGCGCGGCCTGCACCTGCACATACACATCCGCGAGCCGGTGCTTGACGGCCTGGAAGGACCCGATCGCCCTCCCGAACTGCTCACGCTGCTTGACGTACTCGACCGTCCGCTCAAGTGCCCGGTCCGCCGCGCCCACGGCCTCCGCGGCCAGCACGGTGGCGGCGGCGTCACCGACCTCCGCCAGCGCCCCCGGCACATCGGCGTCGTCGGCACTGCCCAGCAACTCCGCCTCCACGTCACGCAGTTCGACGCGGGCCTGCGGCCGGGTCTCGTCGAGGGACGTCTGCCGGGTCCGTACGAGTCCGGCGGCCCCCTCGTGCACCAGGTAGAGGAGCGTACGAGAACGGGCGTAGCCCCCCGTGTGCGCGGCCACGACGAGCAGTCCCGCGCTGTGCCCGTCGAGGACCTGCTCGGCCTGGCCGTAGAGCCGCCAGACACCGTCCGAGAGCTTGGCCTGCACGCCGCCCGCACGGCCGCCGCCCGACCAGTCGCCGAGGTTGTCGCCGACGAGGCCGAGCGCGGTGGCGAGCCCGGTGCCGGGCACGGCGAGCGCGGCGGTCAGGCCGCCCGCCGCGATGCGGGACAGCAGCTCCGACCGCTGCTCCTCGGTACCGAGCCGCTGGAGGAGCGGGGCGACGAGCGCGGCCGTGGCGAAGAGGGGCGAGGGGGCGAGGGCGCGGCCCAGTTCCTCGCTGCTGAGGGCGAGCTCCGCCGAGCCGCACCCCACTCCGCCGTACGCCTCGGGGACGGCGATACCGGGCAGGCCGAGCTGTTCGGCGAGGGCGGACCAGAAGGTGGCGTCGTACCCGGCGGGGGTGCGGACCGCGGTCTTCACCTCGTCGGGGCCGCAGCGTTTGGTGACGAGCTCACGAAGGGTGCGGCGGATTTCTTCCTGCTCCGCGGTGAAGGCGGCGTCCATCGGCGAGCTCCTCCCCCGGGTCGCGGCCGTACCCCTCGGCGCCGTGCACGAGGGCGAACCGACCCGGATCTGACGAGCCGTCATGCTAGGACGGCGATCGCCAGATGCACAGGGCCGCGACGGCACGTAACACCTCCCTGGGTCACCTGTATCTGATGTACCGTCAGATTCATGCCAACTCCCCTCCCTTCAGGACCCCGTGAGGCGCCGACCGGTGCGGACACGGCGAACCGCCCGCGCAAGGTGGCCGTCGTCGGCATATCCCTCTCCGACTGCGGCCGCGTCGACGAGGCCACCCCCTACGCCCTGCACGCCCAGGCCGCCCGCCGCGCCCTGGCCGACTCGGGCCTCGGCCGCGAGGTCATCGACGGCATCGCCTCCGCGGGCCTCGGGACGCTCGCCCCGGTCGAGGTCGCCGAGTACCTGGGCCTGAAGCCACGCTGGGTCGACTCCACCTCCGTCGGCGGCTCCACCTGGGAGGTCATGGCGGCCCACGCGGCGGACGCGATCGCCGCGGGCCGCGCCAACGCCGTACTCCTCGTGTACGGATCGACGGCGAGGGCCGACATCAAGGCGAAACGGCGCACGTCGAACCTGGCGTTCGGCGCGCGCGGCCCCCTCCAGTTCGAGGTCCCGTACGGCCACTCCCTGATCTCCAAGTACGCGATGGCCGCGCGCCGCCACATGCACGAGTACGGCACGACGCTCGAACAGCTCGCCTCCGTCGCGGTCCAGGCACGGGCGAACGCCGCGACCAACCCCGACGCGATGTACCGCGACCCGATCACGGTCGACGAGGTCCTTGGCGGCCCGATGATCGCGGACCCGTTCACCAAACTGCACTGCTGCATACGTTCCGACGGCGGATGCGCGGTGCTCCTCGCGGCGGAGGAGTACGTGGCCGACTGCGCGTCGACGCCGGTCTGGGTGCTCGGCACCGGCGAGCACGTCTCGCACACGACGATGTCGGAGTGGGAGGACTTCACGGTCTCCCCGGCGGCGGTGAGCGGGCGCCTGGCGTTCGAGCGGGCGGGAGTGCGTCCCGAGGACGTCGACGTGGCGGAGATCTACGACGCCTTCACCTACATGACCCTGGTGACGCTTGAGGACCTGGGTTTCTGCGCGAAGGGCGAGGGCGGCGCGTTCGTGGAGAAGGGCCGCCTGCTGAGAGACGGCGAACTGCCCACGAACACGGACGGCGGCGGCCTGTCCGCCCAGCACCCCGGCATGCGCGGCCTGTTCCTGCTTGTGGAAGCGGTACGGCAACTGCGCGGCGACGCGGGCGAGGGCCGCCAGGTGCGGAAGGCGGGAGGAAGACTGCCGGAGGTGGCGGTGGCGTCGGGGACGGGCGGGTGGTTCTGCTCGTCGGGGACGGTGGTGTTGGGGCGGGGGTGAAGCTGAGCGCGGAGGGGGCGGGGGCGGGGGCGAGAGGCCCTCGCCCCGCCCCGCCGGGGTGACGCACGGCCGGGGTGATGCGCGCGGCCCCGGCGACCGCTCCCGTAGATTCGCCGGATGGACGACTCCGACACCAGGCCTGATGACACCGCCCACGGCCGCGCCCTCCTGCGCTCCCTGCGCGTCTGGGACACCGAACTGCCCCCCTTCGACACGGCGACCGCTCCCGCCGACCCGCTCCCCCTGTTCTGGCAGTGGTTCGTGGACGTGGCCGAGGCGGGCCAGGTGGAGCCGCACACCATGACCCTGGCCACGGCGGACGAGTCGGGCCACCCCGACGTACGGACGCTGATGCTGCACGACGCGGACGCGGCCGGCTGGCACTTCGGCTCGCACGCGGGCAGCGCGAAGGGCCGCCAGCTCGCGGCACGCCCCGAGGCCGCGCTCGGCTTCTACTGGCCCGTGCAGGGCCGCCAGGTCCGGGTGCGGGGCCGGGTCACGACGGCGAGCGCCACCGAGAGCCGCGCCGACCTCGCCCGCCGTTCGCCCGGGGCACTGGCGTCGGCCCTGGTCGGCAGGCAGAGCGAGGTACTTCCGTCGTACGGAGATCTGGTGGCCGCATCCCAGGCCGCCTGGGAGCACGCCCAGGCGGAGCCGGACGCCCCGGCGCCGAGCTGGACGCTGTACGTACTCGAACCGGCGGAGGTCGAGTTCTTCCAGGGGGACGCGCGGCGCCGGCATGTGCGGCTGCGGTACCGGAGGGGGACGGACGGTGGCGGCTGGGTCAAGGAGCTGCTGTGGCCGTGAAGGTCACGGCGTGACACCGGACCGCGTGAAGACGTACTGCGCGAAGTCCCGCACCGGGCGGAAGCCGATCCGCTGGTACAGCCCGGTGCTCGTGGGATTGGCGATGTCGGCGAAGAGCAGCACCTCGTCCGCCCCGTCGGCCAGCGCGGCACGGCTGACCTCGACGGTCGCGGCTCCCGCGTAGCCACGGCCACGGAGTTCGGCAGGGGTGTAGACGGGGGCCACCCGGGCCTGGCCCGCGACGCGGCGCGTGCGGCCCGCCATGGCGGCGGGGGTGCCGTCGGGGGTTTCCCAGAGGGTGATGCCTCCGTAAGCGATGCGGGAGTCGGCCCAAGTACCTGAGTCCATCCCCGCGTTCTCCCCCAAGGCCTCGGCGAACTCCCGGTGCCAGCGCGTCAGCAGCTCCCGGTCCGCCTCGGTGGCGACGCGCGCGGCACCTTCGGGGGCGGGATCGGGCGGGGTGAGGGTGCCCAGGCGGTACAGCCGGTCGCGGTAGGACACTTCGGCGACGGCCCCGGTGTTCCGCTGCCAGGCCTGCGCGAACGCCTCGGCGGTCTCCCGCTCGGCGCCGACTCCCGGCAGCTCCTCGCCCGCGTCGGCGAGCAGCGCGGCAAGGTCATCGGCGGCGGCCTTGTCGGTGAGCGGGCTCAGCGAGAGCCGGTGCGGCGGGGTCCACAGGAAGACGCCGTCCACGGCGCCGTCGGCTCCGGAACCGCTGCCTTCGGTGCCGCCGCCTTCGGTGTGGATACCGAAGAGGGGGTCCCTTTCCCCGTACACATGGATGCCACGCGTGCGCAGGGTGTCGGAGACGCTGAGCAGCGCGGTGTGCGCGGCGGGGTCGGAGCGCAGGAAGTCCCCGGCTCGGTCGAGGAATTGATCGAGGTCGGAGGTCAACTGCCAGGTGGCGGAGGGGGTGTCTGAGGAGGCCATGGGCCATGATCCCCCGGACCGCGTACCGCGCGGAAACGGATTAGGGCGCGGGCCTGAACACCGGCACCGTCACACCCTCCCCCGCCCCCGCCCCTTCCCGCTCCCCCACCTCACGGAACGCGACCTCCAGCGCCATCCCGATCCGCAGATCGGCCCGCGGCTCGCCCTCCCCGCTGTCGACGATCTCCGTCATCATGCGCGGCCCCTCGGCGAGGTCGACGACCGCGGCGACGTACGGGACGCGCGTGCCGAACGGCGGCAGGTCGTTCCGGTGCACGACGGACCAGGTGTAGAGCGTGGCACGGCCGCTCGCCCGCTCCCAGCCGCCTTCCTCGCTCCAGCAGTACGGGCAGAACTCGCGCGGGTAGTGGTGCGCCTTGCCGCACCCCCCGCAGCGGCGGATCAGGAGCTGCCCCTCCGAGGCCGCGTCCCAGTAGGGGCGGGTGAAGGCGTCGGGCTCGGGGATGTCGAAGCGCGGGTTCACAGTTCGAGCCAGATGGTGTCCATGCGGCGGTCTCTCCCACTCCGGATACAGGCTCCTGATGCGTCTTCTGACGGTACGTCAGTTCAGCGCATGCCCGACCCGTGCGCAAGAGGCGTACGCAAGAGGGCGTACGGCGCGCGGGCCCTGCGACGTGCTGCGCAGCCCATGGACAGAGGGTCCGCCGCGTACACCCGTGATCAATTCGCAACCGGTTTGGGGCTTGACCGTCCCCCATCAAGTGACCACGTGATTACTCTCAGGTCCATGGCCGACACCACTCCCCCACAAACGCCACAGCAAGATCGCCCCGTGTACGTCGTCGGCGGCGGACCCGGCGGACTCTCCGTGGCGGCCGCCCTGCGTGCACGAGGCGTACGCGCGGTCGTGCTCGAGAAGTCCGACCGGGTCGGCGCCTCCTGGCGCACGCACTACGACCGCCTGCACCTGCACACGACGCGACGCCTCTCCGCACTGCCGGGGCTCGCGATACCGCGCGCCTTCGGACGGTGGGTGTCACGTGACAACGTGCTCCGCTACCTGGAGAAGTACGCCGAGTTCCACCAGCTGGAGATCGTCACCGGCGTCGAGGTCTCCCGCCTCGAGCGCGCGGCCGACGGCACGGGCTGGCTCCTTCACGCCACCGGCGGACGGGAGCTGACCGGCAGTGCGGTCGTGATCGCCACCGGGTACAACCACACCCCCCACCTGCCTGACTGGCCCGGCCGCGACACGTACACGGGTGAACTCGTGCACGCGAGCGCCTACCGCGACCCGCACCCCTACCAGGGCAAGGACGTCCTGGTCGTGGGCGCGGGCAACACCGGTGCCGAGATCGCCGTCGACCTCGTCGAAGGCGGCGCCGCGCACGTGCGCCTCGCGGTGCGCACCGCGCCGCACATCGTCCGCCGCTCCACGGCGGGGTGGCCCGCGCAGCGCACGGGCATCCTGTGCCGCAGGCTGCCCGTCTCGCTCGTCGACCGTCTCGCGGGCCCGATCGCGAAGGTGAGCGTCCCCGACCTGTCCGCGCAGGGGCTGCCGCGCCCCGGCACCGGCCTGTACTCCCGCGTCAAGGAGGGCGCGATCCCGGTACAGGACGTGGGCCTGATCGACGCGGTGCGCAAGGGCCGGGTCGAACCGGTCGCGGCCGTCGAGTCCTTCGAGCACGGCAAGATCACCCTCACCGACGGCACGCTGATCGCCCCGGAGGCGGTCATCGCGGCCACGGGATACCGGCGCGCCCTGGAGCCGCTCATCGGCGACCTCGGCGTACTCGACAAGAAGGGCGTCCCGCTCGTCCGCGGCGCCCGCACCTCGAAGTCGGCCCCCGGCCTCTACTTCACCGGGTTCACCAACCCCATCAGCGGCATGCTGCGCGAAATGGCCCTGGACGCCGAGAAGATCGCGAAGGCGGTGTCCAGAGCGAGCTGACGAGGCCCCTCGCTCCCCACCCCCTCGGGCGGCTCTCCTGCGGCGCCCCTCTCTCCGATGGCTTGAACCCCCCGCCCCGGTGGCCTCGACCGCCGGGGCGGGGTAGCGCTCGCGTGCACATGGGTACGGATGAGGCAGCGTTCCGGCACGGACGACAAGGGTGTTACGGGCGGTACGGGCAGGCCCCGCTTCAGGCTTTTGCGTGCAGCACTGTTCCTGACACAGCGTCAGTTAAGTAATCTGACTATGCGTCAGTTGAGTTGCTGTCACACAGGAGCGGGGCGGACCGATGCTTGGATCGACTTACGGCACCTTCACCACCGACCCCCGCCGCGCGCGTGTTGTGGCCTGCGGCGAGACCCCGGCACCCGCCGTCCACGGACAGGCCGCCACGGCGGACGACCTGGATGTCGGCGGACGGCCCCTGCACGCCGACATACCGGACCTGGACCGGTTCTTCCGGCCCGAATCCGTCGCCGTCATCGGCGCGTCCGACGCCGACGGACGGCCGAACACCGGCATCACCCGTCAGCTCATGGACTGGGCCGAGCGGGGCGGCGCACGGCTGTATCCCGTGCACCCCACACGCCAGTCCGTCTTCGGCACACCCTGCTTCCCCTCCGTCGCCGACCTGCCGGAACAGGTCGATCTGGCCGTACTCCTCGTCAGTGACCCCCTTCCCGTGATCGAGGAACTCGCCGAGTCCAAGGTGAAGTTCGCCGTCGCCTTCGCCTCCGGATTCGCCGAGACCGGTGAGGAGGGCGCGGCCGCGCAGGCCCGCCTGGCCGCCGCCGTGGAGCGCTCGGGGCTCCGTCTCCTCGGGCCCAACACCAATCTCAACGCCTTCGAGAAGTTCCGCGACGACCTCGAAGGACCGGCGATCGCCCTGATCACCCAGTCCGGCCACCAGGGCCGCCCCGTCTTCACGATGCAGGAGATCGGCGTACGCCTCTCGCACTGGGCGCCCACCGGCAACGAAGCCGATCTGGAGACCGCCGACTTCATCTCCTACTTCGCCGAACGCCCTGAGGTCGGAGCCATCGCCTGTTACGTCGAGGGCCTCAAGGACGGCCGCTCCTTCCTGCTCGCCGCCGACCGCGCCGCCCAGCAAGGCGTGCCCGTCGTCGCGGTCAAGGTCGGCCGCACCGAGACCGGCGCCCGCATGGCCGCCTCACATACCGGCAAACTCACCGGCGCCGACGCGGTCGTCGACGCGGCGATGCGGCAGTTCGGCGTGATCCGCGTGGACGGGCTCGACGAACTTCAGGACACCTCCGCCCTGCTGGCGCGGGCGCGGGCTCCGCAGGCCGAGGGCGTCGTCGTGTATTCGATCTCGGGCGGCACGGGCGCGCACTTCTCGGACCTGGCGACCGAGGCGGGGCTTCGGCTTCCCGCCCTCTCCGACGCCAAGCAGACGGAGCTGCACCAGTGGATACCGGACTACCTCAACGTCGCGAACCCCGTCGACAACGGCGGGCACCCGGTGGGCGACTGGCGCGGCCGGAAGATCATCGACGCGATCCTGGACGACCCGGAGGTGGGGGTGCTGATCTGTCCCATCACCGGGCCCTTTCCGCCCATGAGCGACAAGCTGGCGCAGGACCTGGTGGACGCGGCGGAGCAGACCGACAAGCTGGTGTGCGTGGTGTGGGGCTCGCCCGTGGGCACCGAGGAGGCCTACCGCACGACGCTGCTCGGCTCGTCGCGCGTCGCCACCTTCCGCACGTTCGCCAACTGCATCACGGCGGTGCGCGCCTATCTGGACCACCACCGGTTCACGACCCGCTACCGCTCCCCTTTCGCCGACGCGCCGCGCACGGCCTCCCCCTCTTTCCGCAAGGCCCAGGCCCTGATGCGGCCCGGTCAGCAGCTGAGCGAGCACGCGGCGAAGCAGTTGCTGCGCGCGTACGGGATTCGCGTGCCGCGCGAGCAGTTGGTGACCAGTGCGGCGGCCGCCGTGCGGGCGGCGGGGCTCGTCGGCTACCCGGTGGTGATGAAGGCGTCCGGGGCGCACCTTGCCCACAAGACGGAACTGGGCCTGGTGAAGGTCGGGTTGACCTCGGCCAGCCAGGTGCGCGACGCCTATCGGGAACTGACCGACATCGCCCGCTACGAAGGGATCGCGCTGGACGGCGTCCTTGTCTGCCAGATGGTGGAGCGGGGCGTCGAGATGGTGGTGGGCGTGACGCACGACGACCTGTTCGGGCCGACGGTGACCGTCGGGCTCGGGGGTGTCCTTGTCGAGGTCCTGCGGGACGTGGCCGTGCGGGTGCCGCCCTTCGGTGAGGACCAGGCGCTTGCGATGCTCTCCGAGCTGCGCGGGAGGCCGTTGCTCGACGGGGTCCGTGGCGCGCCCCCGGCCGACATCGACGCCCTCGTCGAGGTGGTGCTTCGGGTACAGCGGATGGCTCTTGAGCTTGGTGACGAACTTGCGGAGCTGGATATCAACCCCCTGATGGTGTTGCCGCGGGGGCAGGGCGCTGTCGCGCTCGATGCCTTGGCCGTATGCCGGTGAGTGTCGCAGCAGACCACCGCTTCGCAGCGGGTGTTTCCCGCCAACCCACCTGATCACCCCGCACACGATTCGGAGCCACTCGCCCATGTCGGACACCTCCCTCGACTCATTGGTACTCCACGCCACTGACAACGCCGTCTCGTGGATCACCCTCAATCGCCCCGAAGCCATGAACGCCGTCACCTGGGACCAGCGCGAACGCGTCATCTCGCTGCTCGCCGAAGCCTCCGGCGATCCCGGCGTCCGTGCGGTCGTGATCACCGCGACCGGCAAGGGCTTCTGCGCGGGGGCCGATCTGCGCGGTGCGCCGGGCAGTGCCGAGCGCGTGCCCGGTGACGTGGCCCGCACGATCAAGCTGGGCGCCCAGCGCCTCGTTTCCGCCGTCCTTGACTGCGAGAAGCCGGTGATCGCCGCGGTGAACGGGACCGCGGCCGGGATCGGCGCGCATCTCGCCTTCGCCTGCGATCTCGTCATCGCCGCCGAACAGGCCAAGTTCATCGAGGTGTTCGTGCGCCGTGGCCTGGTCCCGGACGGCGGCGGGGCCTATCTGCTGCCCCGTCTCATCGGGCCGCAGCGGGCCAAGGAGCTGATGTTCTTCGGGGACTCCGTGCCGGCCGCGGACGCCGAACGGCTCGGGCTCGTCAACCGCGTCGTGCCCGTCGACGAGCTGGAGAAGACGGCCCGCGCCTGGGCGGAACGCCTCGCGAGCGGGCCGACCCGCGCCATCGCCATGACCAAGCAACTGGTCAACGCGGCGCTCGAATCGGACCGCGCGACGGCCTTCGCGGCGGAGGCCGCGGCGCAGGAGATCAACATGACGACGGCGGACGCGAACGAGGGCGTGGCCAGCTTCGTGGAACGCCGTTCACCTTCGTACGAGGGACGTTGAGTCCGTCCGAGGACTCCCACGACACACCAAGGATGCACGGGACCGCCCCCACACTCTTCCAATCTGATGCCCCGTCAGCTTCAATGATTGATGTGATGGGACATGCGGGAATGGCGGCCACCGCCGTCCGATACCTCAGGTCGGTCGGAGCACCGACCACCACAGGACCGGTCGAAGCCCTTCCGCGCCCGCGCCCGCGGCTGCGGGCGGTCGGCGACGACGAGCGGGCGCCCCTCGACGCGGGCGAATTCCGGCGCGTCCTCGGGAACTTCGCGACCGGCGTGACCGTTGTGACAGCACCGGCATCCGAAGGCGAACCGGGCCCGGCCGGATTCGCCTGTCAGTCCTTCTCCGCGCTCTCCCTCGACCCGCCCCTCGTCTCCTTCATGGTCGCGCGTACGTCGACGACGTGGCCGCGCATCGCCCGCGCGGGCGTCTTCTGCGTCAACGTCCTGGGCGCTGGCCAGGGCGCGCTGTGCCGCGGTTTCGCGGTGAGCGGCGCCGACAAGTTCGCCGGTGTCGTGTACGACTCCGCGCCCGTCTCCGGCTCGCCCCGCCTGGCCGGCGTACCGGCCTGGATCGACTGCACGATCCAGGCGGTGCACACCGGGGGCGACCACCTGATCGTGGTCGGCCGCGTGGACGCCCTGGGCGCCACCGACGACGGCGAACCGCTCCTGTTCCACCGGGGCAAGTTCGGCGGGTTCGGCAAGTTCGCTACGTGAGCGCGGGCCGCGCGGCTGTCTCGTCGTCACCGATCCGACGCCGGATGACCAGGGACATCAGCGCCGCCACCGCGCACAGCGCCCCCGAGGCGATCCACATCACGTCGTACTTCCCGAAGGTGTCCCGCACGACACCGCCGATGAATGCCACGAGCGCGGCACCCACCTGGTGCGACGCGAGCACCCAGCCGAAGACGATGGCGCTGTCGTCGCCGTACTGCTCGCGGCAGAGGGCGAGGGTCGGCGGCACGGTCGCCACCCAGTCGAGGCCGTAGAAGACGATGAAGAAGATCATCGGCGGGTTCACCGTCGAATCGAGCAGCAGCGGCAGGAAGAGCAGCGAGATGCCGCGCAGCGAGTAGTAGACGGCGAGCAGCCGCCGCGCGTCGAAGCGGTCCGTGAACCAGCCGGACGCGATCGTGCCCACGACGTCGAAGATGCCGATGACGGCGAGGAGCGACGCGGCCGCCCTGACCGGCATGTGGTGGTCGTGTGCGGCGGGCACGAAGTGCGTCTGGATCAGACCGTTCGTCGAGGCGCCGCAGATGGCGAAGGTCCCGGCCAGCAGCCAGAACGGTCCGGTGCGGGCCGCCTTGAACAGCACGGTGACCGCACGCCGCGCGGCCCCCGTGGCGGGCGGCGGCTTCTCCACGAACTCCTCGGACCCGTACGGCTTCAGGCCCACGTCCGCGGGATGATCGCGCAACAGCAGCCACACGAACGGAACGACGACGAGCGCGGCCAAGGCGACGGTCACCGCGGCGGGGCGCCAGTTGTAGGCGTCCACGAGCCAGGAGAGCACCGGCAGGAAGATCAGCTGCCCGGAGGCGGAGGCGGCCGTCAGGATGCCGGTGACGAGGCCGCGCCGTGTGGTGAACCACCGGTTGGTGACGGTGGCGGCGAAGGCGAGCGCCATGGACCCCGACCCGAGCCCGACGAGCAGCCCCCAGCACAGCAACAACTGCCAGGCGGACTCCATCCAGACGGTAAGACCGGACCCGAGCGCGATCACGACAAGAGCGACGGCCACCACCTTCCGGATGCCGAAGCGGTCCATGAGCGCGGCGGCGAACGGCGCGGTGAGCCCGTACAGCGCGAGATTGATGGAGACCGCGAGGCCGATCGTGCCGCGCGACCAGTCGAACTCCTCGTGCAGCGGGTCGATGAGCAGGCCCGGCAGGGACCGGAAGGCCGCGGCACCAATGATCGTCACGAAGGTCACGGCGGCGACGAACCACGCCCGGTGGATACGACGCCGCTGCCTCGGCGCCTCCATGGAGGGCCCCGGCGTCTCCACGGGCGGCCCCGCCGCGTCCACGGGCGGCTCGACCGGCTGATTCACGTCTGTCTGGGTCACGACAAACAGCATCCGGGTCGCTCGACTCCCGAACGAGTGGCCCAAAGGACAGCATTAGCTAGAATCGGGCCATGGCCTCATCGACCGGCACCACCACCGCCACCCCTCACCGCGTGGTGGTCCTCGCCATGGACGGCGTCATCCCCTTCGAGTTCGGCATCCCGCAGCGGATCTTCGGCCGCGCGAGGACCGCCGACGGCGCGCCGCTGTACGAGGTCGTGACCGCCTCCGTCCGCGCTCCGGGCCCGGTGCGCACGGACGCCGACTTCGCGATCCTCGTGGAGAACGGCCCGGAATGCCTGGCCACGGCCGACACAGTCGTGATCCCGGCGTCGTACGAACTGGGCCCGGTCTACGAGGAAGGCCGCCTGACCGACGAACTGACGTCAGCACTCGCCCACATCACGCCGGGCACGCGCCTGATCTCCATCTGCACCGGCGGCTACGTCCTCGCCGCCGCGGGCTATCTCGACGGCCGCACCGCGACGACGCACTGGTCGTCGGCGGAGCACTTCCAGCGCCTCTTCCCCCGGATCACGGTGGACGCGGAGGTGCTGTTCATCGACGACGGGGATGTCCTCACCTCGGCGGGTGTGGCGGCGGGCCTCGACCTCTGTCTCCATGTCGTACGCAGCGACCACGGGGCGGCCGTCGCCAATGACGTCGCCCGCCGTACGGTGGTGCCCCCGCACCGGGACGGTGGCCAGGCCCAGTACATCCAACGCCCGGTCCCTGAACCCCAGTTCGCGACCACGACGTCTGCGCGGGCCTGGGCCCTTGCCCGACTCCACGAGCCGATTCAGCTCCGCGACATGGCGGATCAGGAATCCATGTCCGTACGCACCTTTACGCGCCGGTTCCGCGAGGAGGTGGGGATCAGCCCCGGGCAGTGGCTGACGCAGCAGCGGGTCGAACGGGCTCGGCACCTCCTGGAGTCCAGCGACCTCTCCGTCGACCAGGTCGCCCGGGACGCGGGGTTCGGCACGGCCCAGTCCATGCGGCAGCACTTGCAGGCGGCCCTGGGCGTAACCCCGACGGCATACCGCCGCACCTTCGCCCAACGGGCCTTGCGGTGACCCGGGGTACCCCCGCCCCGAACAGGCCTTCCCCACCACCCGCCCGATCACCCCGCGTCCAGTCCTGAACGAACAAGCCTTTCCCTCCCACCCGCCCGATTGCCCCGCGTCGCCAAGCGGTGGGCGGGTGGATTGATTGGCACAGGCGGGGGTGGGCGGGAGAGCTCGGGTGCCACCGGGGGGGGCCGGTGGGAGAGCACAGGTGCCACCGACGGGGTGGGGCATTGGACGTCGGCAGGCAAGCAGGCAGGACGCGACGCGCCCCAGCCATGGGACCAGCCCCGACACACCCGCAGTCGGCATCGAGACGCGAGGGGACGTGTCGGTATGTCTGCCCGGAGCACGGTACTCAGCGCTCCCCCCCACCGAAGCGGGCAGCGACCAGTAGCGGATAGCGAGGACGGACATACCGGCGCGGCCCCGCCCCCACAACCGGACCGGAACCGCACCCGCACCCGCACCCGGGCCGCCCCGCTACAGCCGCCCCCGGCGAGACCCCTCAGAACGTCAGCACCCCCCGCGCCACCCGCCCCGCCTCCGCATCCGCCACCGCCTTGGCGAAGTCCTCCACCGGGTACGTCTCCGTCACCAGCTCGTCGAGGAGCAGCCGCCCCTCCCGATACAGCTCCGCGTACAGCGCGAAGTCCCGCTGCGGTCGCGCCGACCCGTATCGGCAACCCAGGATCGACTTGTCCAGGAACAGTGACGACACCAGGAACGACGCCTCGGCCGTCGCCGCCGGAACCCCGAGCAGCACCGCCTGCCCATGCCGGTCCAGAAGGTCGATCGCCTGCCGGATCAGCTCGACCCGGCCCACGCACTCAAACGCGTGGTCGGCCCCCGTCGGCAGGATCTCCTTGACCGCGTCCCCCTCCGCCGAGGACAAGAAGTGCGTCGCCCCGAACTGCCGCGCCACGCCCTCCTTCTCAGGGTTCGAGTCGACGGCCACGATCCGCGTCGCCCCCGCGATCCGCGCCCCCTGCAGCACATTCAGGCCGATGCCCCCGGTCCCGATGACCACCACACTGTCCCCGCGATCCACCTTCGCGCGGTTGAGGACAGCGCCGACCCCCGTCACCACCCCGCACCCGATCAACGCGGCCGACGTCAGCGGAATGTCCTGCGGGATCTTCACGGCCTGCACGGCCTTCACCACCGTGCGTTCCGCGAAAGCGGAGTTCGCCGCGAACTGATAGACCGGCTTGCCGCCCCGCGAGAACGGCTGGTCCGGCATCCCGATCGCCCGCCGGCACATCGTCGGCCGCCCCCGGTTGCACTCCCCGCAGGCCCCGCAGCTGGCAATGGTCGAGAGCGCCACGTGATCGCCGATCTCCACATGCGTCACGCCCGCACCGACCGCCTCCACCACCCCCGCCCCTTCATGCCCGAGCACCACCGGCGAAGGGAAGGGAATGGTCCCGTCGATCACGGACAGATCGCTGTGGCAGAGACCCGCGGCCTTGACGGCGACAAGCACCTCCCCCGGCCCGGGGACCCGTATCTCAAGGTCGTCGACCACCTCGACGCCGTTCCCTCCGTTCCCCCCGCCCCGGCTCCCCTCGGCCCTGCTCCTGTCGAAAACGACACCCCTCATCGCGCCTCCCTCGGCAGGCCGAGCACGCGCTCGGCGATGATGTTCCGCTGAATCTCGTCCGAGCCGCCGTAGATGGTGTCGGCCCGCGTGAAGAGGAAGAGCCTTTGCAGGGCGTCGAGTTCGTAAGGAGCGCTCTCGCTCCAGTCCGCGGGCCCGACGGCAGCCACGGCCCCCCGCACCCCCATGGCCAGCTCCCCCAGCCGCTGATGCCACCGCCCCCACAGGAGCTTGGCCACACTGGGCGCGCCCTCGTCACCAGTGGCGCTACCGCTCGAACTGCCCAACGTACGCAGCGCGTTCCACCGCATGACCCGCAACTCCGCCCACTGCCGTACGAGCCGCTCCCGCAGTACGGGATCCTCGACGGCCCCGCTGTCGACGGCCTCCCGGACCACGCCCTCCAACTCCTCCGCGAACCCGATCTGCTGCACGAGCGTGGAGACGCCCCGCTCGAATCCCAGCAGCCCCATGGCCACGCGCCACCCGTTCCCGGCACCGCCCACCACGTGCGAGGCACGCGCGATCGCCCCGTCGAAGAAGACCTCGTTGAACTCGCTCGTGCCCGTCAACTGCCGTACGGGCCGCACCTCGATACGTCCGGGCTGATCCATCGGCACCAGCAGGAACGAAATCCCCCGGTGCCCACGGGACCCCTCCTCCGTCCGCGCGAGCACGAAGCACCAGTCCGCCTCATGGGCGAGCGAGGTCCAGATCTTCTGCCCGGTGATGCGGTACACGTCACCGCCCCCGTCCCCGCCCCCGTCCCGCACCGCCACCGTCCGCAGCCCCGCCAGGTCCGACCCGGCGCCCGGCTCGCTGTACCCCTGGCACCACAGCGTCTCCCCGCGTGCGATGGGCGGCAGGAACTCGTCCCGCTGCTCCTGCGTGCCGTGGGCGATGAGCGTCGGGGCCAGCAGGTTCTCGCCGATGTGGCCGTGGCGCCCGGGCGCCCGGGCCCGCGCGTACTCCTCGGCCCAGACCACCTGCTGGGTCAACGACGCCCGACGATTCCCGTACGCACCCGAGTACGCCCCCGAACCCGAGCCAGAACCAGAGCCAGACCCCGGACCCAAACCCGCACCCACCCCCGCACCCGACCCCGCCCCCACATCCCACCCGAGCCCGATCCACCCACCCCGCCCCAACTCCCGCTCCCAGGCCCGCCGTTCCGCCGCCCCCTCGTGCTCACTCCCCGGCCCGCCCCGCCCGACCGCACCGGCGAACACCCCCGTCAGATGCTCACCGAGCCAGGCCCGTGCCTCCGCGCGGAACTCCTCGTCCTCGGGCCCGAATCCGAACTCCACCGCCCGGCCCCGGCCTACGCGTTCGGCCGGTCTTTGGCGGCGGCGGCCTTCGCCATCGCCTCCAGTTGCGCCAGCATCGGCATCGGGTCGACCCCCACCGTCCCCGGCAGGAAGTCGGCGATCTTCTCCGGGGTCCAGCCGCCCTCGACATACCCGGCCCGCAGCTCACGGGGCTGGGCCCATACGGCGATCTTCGGTCCGGCGACCGTATAGACCTGCCCGGTGATCTTCTCCTCGCGCGCCCGGTCGCTCAGCAGGTACGTGACGAGCGCGGCCACGTCCTCCGGCTCCCCGATCTCCTTCAGCTCCATGGGCACGTTGGCGGACATCCTCGTCCGCGCGACGGGCGCCACCGCATTCGCCGTCACGCCGTACTTGTTCAAACCGAGCGCCGCACTCCGCACCAGCGAGATGATCCCGCCCTTGGCCGCGCTGTAATTGGCCTGCGCGACGGACCCCTGGTGGTTGCCGCTCGTGAAGCCGATCAGCGTCCCCGTGCCCTGCTTCCGCATGACCGCCGATGCGGCCTTGAAGACGGTGAACGTGCCCTTCAGGTGCGTGGCGATCACCGGGTCCCACTCCTGCTCGGACATGTTGAAGAGCATCCGCTCGCGCAGGATCCCGGCGACGCACACCACACCGTCGATGCGCCCGTACTCGGCGAGCGCGATGTCCACGATCCGCTGGCCGCCCGCCATGGTCGAGATGTCGTCGGCGACGGCGACGGCCTCGCCGCCCGCCGCCTGGATCTCCTTGACCACGCCGTCGGCTATCTCGCTGGTCGGTTCCGCGCCCTCCATGGAGACGCCGTAGTCGTTCACGACGACCCTCGCGCCCTCGGCTGCGGCGGCGAGAGCGACCGCCCTGCCGATGCCGCGCCCGGCACCGGTCACGGCCACCACCTTGCCTGCCAAGAAGTTCCCCACGTCCGGCCCCTTCCCGCGGTTTCTGACGGACCGTTAGATTCTATGACCCGTCAGATACCAGAAGACAAGCCCCGGGGAGGACCCATGTCAGACTCGGCACCCTCAGACTCGGCATCCACAGGCACCACCGCCCCCAGCTCCACCCCCTCCGCCCTGCCACCCGAGTTCCACGACATCGCCAAACGCGTCAACAACTGGGGCCGTTGGGGAGCCGACGACGAGATCGGCACCCTCAACCTCATCACCGACGAGGTCGTACGCGAGGCCGCCGCCACCATTCGCGCCGGTAGGCGCATTCCGATCGCGCTTGACCTCAAGGAGGACGGCGTCCAGACCGGCCTGATACCCGGCCGGGTCAACCCCCTCCACACGATGGTGCAGATCAACCAGGAGCTCTTCGGCCCCGGCACGGTCGCCACCAGCGACGACGCGGTCACGATGGGGCTGCAGACAGCCACCCACTGGGACGCCCTCACCCACGCGTCGCACTCGGGAAAGATCTACAACGGCCGCCCCGCGGACACCATCGCCGCCCACACCGGCGCCCGGTTCAGCGGCATCGACAAGGTGCCGCACCTCGTCTCACGCGGCGTCCTGCTCGACGTCGCCCGCGCCAAGGGCGTCGACCGGCTGCCCGGCGATCACGCGGTCACCCCCGAAGACCTCGCGGAGGCCGAGGAGTTCGCGGGGCTCACCGTCCGCGCCGGCGACATCGTCCTCGTACGCACGGGGCAGATCCAGACCTATCTGGCGGGCGACAAGCACGCGTACGGCTATCCGTCCCCCGGCCTCTCGATCCGCACCCCGGAGTGGTTCCACGCGCGGGATGTCGCGGCGGTCGCCAACGACACTCTCACCTTCGAGATCTTCCCGCCCGAGATCGAGAACCTCTGGCTGCCCGTGCACGCGCTCGACCTGGTCGAGATGGGGATGCTGCAGGGCCAGAACTGGAATCTGGAAAAGTTGTCCACAGCCTGTGCAGAAGTTTCCCGCTACAGCTTCCTGCTCTCCGCGATGCCCGAGCCGTTCATCGGCGGCACGGGAACGCCCGTAGCACCGGTCGCGGTGCTGTGATCTGCGGGATGTGATCTGCGAGCCGTGGCCTGCGGCCCGTGAGCCTTCGGATGGCGGCGCCCCGGCTCCCGCCCGAGCGCGTTGCCGCACGCGCCGCCATCCGGCTCCGGCGCACAGGTCCTGCCTTCTCCGGCCACGAAGGGACCGGCGCCGACGGCGACCCACATCTCGTCAAGGGCCGGGCCACAGGCCACAGTCCCTCGACGTCCCCTCGCGGCGAATCGCTGCACACAAGCGTGACCACGCGGACACGGTACGTCAACACCCGTTCGATGATTAGTGAATTATGCCGTTTTTGTACCGGCTGCGCACGGCCGCGCACCGTGGCACTCGGCGGCGCATACAGGCGTTCGACGCCGGCATGCGGGCGTCCGGTGCCGATACGCAGGCGCACGGCGCCGAGATGCGGGGCTCAGACCGCCTCGTATGCGACGCCCTCGTAGTCCTCATAGGTCGCTCCGTCGAACGCGGCCGCCTCGACGCCCGGCTCGCACCGGTCCACCTCGCACCAGATGCTCTTGCCCACACCTTCGGCCTGCCAGCCCCAGCGGTCGGCGAGGCCCTCGACGAGTTCGAGGCCGCGGCCGTTGGTCGCGTCGCCGTCCGCGCGCCGCGGTGTCGGCGGGCGCGCACTGGCGTCGGCGACCTCGACCCGAACGGTCCCGGGCCCCGCCTGCGCGGCGCCCGAGCCTCCCGTGCTCCCCGTGGCCGCGGCTTCATCGGCGGCATCGGGGGCGTCCGGGAGCCGCATGCGCAGTACGGCCGGACAGCCCGTATGCACGACCGCGTTGGTGACGAGCTCCGAGATCAGCAGGATCAACGTCTCGGCCAGCGGCTCGTCGACCCCTATCCCGGAACAGGCGAGCCGCGAACGCGCCCACCTGCGGGCCCGCCCCACCTCCGCGGGGTCGGGCCTGACCTCCAGCTGAACATGAAGCACCTGCACCGCTCACACCATCCGAACCGGCGGACACATCGCCTCGCGACTCCAAAGGGTCACGGAACGTGATCCCCTTGAGAGACAGCATGGTTGACGTTCAGTCACCCCAACAAGCGCTTCAGGCATATACCAGCGCGAAGGAGTACGCGTGCGGCATACTGTGCGACGCGCGCTGCGGGGGGTCGAACAGGCGGGCATACAGCCCCTTCCTGCACTGCGAGCGGCACGCATTGCCAGGTCCGGCGCTGCCTCAGGGGCAACACCGGCATGGCTCGACCTCAGAACCACTCGCATCTCACACAAGGTACCGGAGCGGAAGCCCGACTCCATGCCGTGACGAGTCACGCCTAGGACACAACCCGATATCGACGCTCAGTAGCCTCCCCCCACTTGGGGGACTCCACAAGTCGATCACTCTTCGCACAGAGGCCCCACAGGCCACAGGCCTCACAGCGCCGCCGCCAGCTCCTCCTCCGCCCGGGCCGCCGTCCGCCCGAGGCCGGCCCGCACCCAGGCCCGCTTCAGATGCAGATGTACGTCGGCCTCCCAGGTGAACCCCATCCCGCCGTGCACCTGAAGACAGTCCCGCGCGCCCCGCACCGCCGCCTCGTCGGCGAGCAGCTTGGCTCCCGCGATCTCCAGTACGTCACCGGTGACGGCCGCGGCGTAGACGGCGGCCCGGGCGACCTCGGTGCGGACGAGCATCTGTGCACAGAGGTGCTTGACGGCCTGAAATGCCCCGATGGCCTGGCCGAATTGCGTACGTTCCCGGGCATACTGGACGGCCATCTCGCAGGTCTTCCCCGCGCTGCCCACCTGCTCGGCGGCGATCAGCAGGTCCGCCTCCGCCTCCGTCCCTGTCCTCGCCCCCGCCCCGCCACCGGGCACCCGGTGCAGTGGCGTCAGCGGATCGACGGACCGCAGCGGAACGGCGCCGGAGACATCCCCCAGGACCACATCCGCCTCGTCCAGCCAGGGAACGAGCCCGCCACCAAGTCCCCCCTCGATCCCGCCACCGAGCCCGCCGGATACAGCAGTCACCACGACCGCCCCCCGATCCGCACCCTCGACGTCCCGCGCCGCGAGGAACGTGGCCACCAGCGGTCCGGGAAGCAGCGCCCGCCCCGCCTCCTCGAAGGCCAACACGGCTTCAGGAAGTCCGAGTCCGACCCCGCCCTCCTCCTCCGGCACCCGCAGCGAGAAGAACCCGGCGTCCCCCAGCTCCCGCCAAAGGGCCCGGTCCAGCGAGGGAACCCCGGAGGAGTCCGCGGCGGCCCGCAAGGCACCCACGTCGAACCGACCCTCCAAGATCTCCCGCACACCGCCCCGCAACGCCCGCTGGTCCTCCGTCAGTTGGAAGTCCATACGAACCCTCACCGCCCCTTCGGGAGGCCGAGTATCCGCTCGGCCACGATGTTCTGCTGGATCTGCGAGGTCCCGGCGGCGATCGTGTACGAGAGGGAGGAGAGCCGGTCCAGGGTCCACTCGTGGTCCAGGTCGAGCGCGCCGGGGCCCAGGACCTCGCCCGCGGCCTCGTACAGCTCCTGTCGTGCGTACGAGTACCGCAGCTTGAAGACGGACCCGCCCACCCCCGGCACACCGCTCCCCGCCCGCTGCGACTCGCTCACGTTCCACTGCGTGAGCCGCCACAGCGCCCCGAACTCCGCGCTCAGCCTGCCGAGCCTGCGACGCAGGACTGCGTCGTCCCAGCGCCCGTTCTTGCGGGCCTCGCGGGCGAGCTCGCCCAGGACACGGCGGCAGGCGACGACCTCCCCCACGAAGGCCGTCCCGCGCTCGTAGGACAGCGTCACCATCGTCACGCGCCAGCCGTCGTTCTCCGCGCCGACCCGGTTCGCCACCGGAACCCGCACCTCGTCGAGGAACATCTCGGCGAACTCGGCCGAGCCCGCGAGCGTGCGCAGCGGCCTGACCGTGATCCCGGGGGCGTCCATCGGCATCGCGAGCCAGGAGATGCCGCGGTGCTTGGGCACGTCCTCGCTCACCGGTGTCGTACGCACGAGGAGCTCGCACCAGTCGGCGACCTCCGCGTGCGAGGTCCAGATCTTGGAACCGCTCACCACGTAGTCGTCGCCGTCCCGCCACGCGCGCGTGCGCAGTGACGCGAGGTCCGAGCCCGCGTCCGGCTCGCTGAACCCCTGGCACCACACCTCGTCGCCGCGAAGGACGGGCGGCAGCCATCGGGCCCGCTGTTCCGGCGTCCCTTCGGAGGCGATGGTCGGGCCCGCGTGCAGCAGACCCACGAAGTTCGCCCCCACGTAGGGCGCGCCCGCCTTCTCCGTCTCCTCCAGGAAGATGAGGTGCTGGGTGGGGGTGGCCCCACGGCCGCCCGCGTCGACGGGCCAGTGCAGGCCCGCGTACCCCGCGTCGTACAGCCTGCGCTGCCACCCCATGTCGTACGCGCGCCTGCCGGGCCAGTCCAACGGGTCGGGCCGTGCGGGCAGTTGGGGCAGCGTCTTGGCCAGCCACTCGCGCAGTCCGGCCCGGAAGGATTCCTCCTCATCGGTGTACGTGAGGTCCACGTCAGGCCCGCCTGTCGGTCATGGTGTCTCCTCCGGCCGCGCGTCCAGTCCCGGCGGGCGATCTGATGACCCGTCAGATGGCAGGCTAGCTCCGCACCCCTGGACCGACAAGGCGGTGAGCCTTACGCTCTCGGCACGATCTGACTATCCGTCAGCTACCTGACCGTCAGCTGTCTGTCTCTCATCCCGCTGGACTCCGGCCGCGAGGGGATCACATGAAGGCCTCAGGGAACGCAGTCGACGAGACCGCGCACGCACTCGGCGCCTCCCGCACCCTCTGGGAGCTCATCGAACGCCGCGCCGCTCTCACGCCCGACGCCCCGGTCCTGATCCAGGCGTCCGCAGGCCGGGCCCTGCCCGCCGACGACCGGCGCCTCACCTTCGGCGAGCTGCGCGACCGGTGCGAACGCGTGGCCGCCGGGCTCTACGAAATGGGCGTACGCCCCGGCACTGTAGTGGCCTGGCAGCTGCCCACCCGCATCGAGACCGCCCTGCTCTCCTTCGCGCTCGCCCGTATCGGCGCGGTCCAGTCGCCGGTCATCCCCTTCTACCGCGACCGCGAAGTCGGCTTCGCACTACGGGAGTCGAAGGCGGAGTTCTTCGCCGTGCCGGGGGTGTGGCGCGGCTTCGACCACACCGAGATGGCGCGACGGCTCGGCGCGCGGGGCGTCTTCGAGGCGTACGCGTACGACGATCTGCCGGACGCCGATCCCTCCGTGCTGCCCGCGCCGCCGTCCGACGGCACGTCGGTGCGCTGGATCTACTGGACATCGGGCACGACGTCCGACCCCAAGGGCGTGCTGCACACGGACCGTTCGCTGATAGCGGGCGGCTCGTGTCTCGCGCACGCGCTGCATCTGTCGGCGAACGACATCGGCTCGATGGCGTTCCCCTTCGCGCACATCGCGGGCCCCGACTACACGGTGATGCTGCTCCTGTACGGCTTCCCCGCGGTCATGTTCGAGTACTTCGCGCTGCCGGACGCGCTCGACGGCTACCGGCGGCACGGCGTGACGGTGGCGGGCGGGTCGACCGCGTTCTACTCGATGTTCCTCGCCGAGCAGCGCAAGCTGGCGCCGGGCGCGAGGGTCATTCCCACCCTGCGCCTCCTCGCGGGCGGTGGGGCGCCGAAGCCGCCGGAGATCTATCACGCGGTCGTACGGGAGATGGGCTGCCAGCTCACCCACGGCTACGGCATGACCGAGGTGCCGATGATCACCATGGGCGCGCCGGACGACACCGCCGAGAACCTGGCGACGACGGAGGGGCTGCCGCCGAAGGGGATGGAGATCCGGATCACGGACGCCGAGGGCAAGGAGGTGCCCGCCGGTGTCGACGGCGAGGTGCGGCTGCGCGGCGAGGCCGTCTGCCAGGGATATGTGGACCCCGAGCAGAGTGCGGGGGTCTTCGACGCGGACGGCTTCCTGATCACGGGTGACCTGGGGCACGTACGGACGACGGGGCACCTCGTCCTGACCGGCCGGGCCAAGGACATCATCATCCGCAAGGGCGAGAACATCTCCGCGAAGGAGATCGAGGACCTGCTCCACCGGCATCCGGCCGTGGGGGACGCGGCGGTCATCGGCCTCCCGGACCCCGAACGGGGCGAACGGGTCTGCGCGGTGATCGAGCAGCGACCGGCGGGCGACGATGTCCCCGCCCTGACCCTGGATTCCATGACGGCGTATCTGCGCGGGGAGGGGCTCTCCACGTACAAGCTGCCGGAGCAACTGGAGGTGGTGGAGGCCCTTCCCCGCAACGAGACGTTGCGCAAAGTGCTCAAGTACAAGCTGCGGGAGCGGTTCGCGCGGGGCTAGGGCCCTAGCCGGTCCGATCGTCCCGGCTCACTCAGGAACGGTGAAGTACGCCGCGAACGCCGCGACGACCTCTTCCTCCGTCACACGCCCGTCCCCGTCCGTGTCGAGCGAGCTGCCCGCGGCGCTCGCGATGTCCGTCGGGACACCGAAGGCCTTCAGGACGCGCTCGACCTCTCCGGGGCTGAGCGCACCGTCCCCGTCGCCGTCCGCGACGGCGATCACGGCGTCCAGGAAGGGCCGTGCGATCTCGGCGAACCGGGCCGGGTTGTCCCGCAGGCGCTTCACCGCGCCGCCCACGAACTCCGGCTTGGTGATCCGCTGGTCACCGTCACGGTCGGCGATCCCGGCCATGCCCTGCCAGAAGGCCTCGGCCCCGATGTAGAGGGACTGGCCCTTCTCGGAGCGTGCCTTCGCGCCGAACTCGGTGAGCAGGGCGGCGGCCGCCGTGCTGAAGTCCTCACGGGAGATGTAGCCATTGCCATCTTGATCGAAGGTGGCGAAACGGGCCGCGATCTTACGCTCGTACTCGGCACTGTCCATGGTGTTCGGGCCGCCTCACTTCTGCGGTTGGGTGCGTGTGCACAGGGGGTTCCCCGGGTGTCTCTGGCAGCGAGCGTACGTCTTCGGCGACCGCCCGGAGGCGTGAAGCCGACGCTTGTGCCAAGACCGGAACAAGAGAGGTTGTACCAGGGGGCGATCCTTGGTGATCTTTTGGGTCCGCCTTGACCTCGTCACACACCTTGCCGATGTGCGCGCTTTCATGCGGCCACGACCAGTGATCCAAACCTCCCGAGTGTCATGATCCGGTCAAAGATCATTTACGGACGCGCAAAGCGAACACACAGCGAGACATGCCCTACGGTCCGTGCACGCCAAATCTCAACTGACGCTGTCGCTTCCGGGTGCTACGTTCCTGCATTTCTTGAGCAAACTGTCGTCGGGGGAAGCGATCAGTACGTCGAGCAGTACGTCAGGCAGTACGTCAGAAGTCCTCAGCGCCACGGGAGTCGACCTCTCCTACGGCTCAACGACCGCCGTCCGTGACGCCCATCTGACCCTGGCGCGCGGCGAGATCGCGGCGATCACCGGGGCGAGCGGCTCCGGCAAGTCCTCGCTCCTGTACTGCCTGGCGGGCGTGCTGCCGCCCGCACGCGGCGAGGTGCGGTTCGAGGGACGGGCGTACGGCGAGCTCGACGACGAGGGCATCAGCGCGCTGCGCCGCGAGCGCTTCGGCTTCGTCTTCCAGTACGGCGAGCTGCTCCCCGAGCTGACCATCGAGGAGAACACCGCCCTGCCCCTGCGCCTCGCGGGACAGCGCAAGCGCCCCGCGCTCAAGGCCGCCGCCGAGGTGCTCGACCGCCTCGGGATCGCCGACCTGCGCGAGCGGCGGCCCTCGCAGGTGTCCGGAGGGCAGAGCCAGCGCGTCGCCGTGGCGCGGGCGTTGGTGCACAAGCCGGCCGTGGTCTTCGCCGACGAGCCGACCGGCTCGCTCGACAGCGCCAACGCCGCCACCGTCCTCAAGGAGTTCCTCGGCCTCGCCCGCTCGCAGGGCACCGCCGTCCTCCTGGTCACGCACGACGCGGCCGTAGCGGCCCAGGCCGACCACAACTACACGATGGCCGACGGAGTCCTCGCCACGAAGGGCGCACCGGCATGAGCGAGTTCCTGCTCGGCCTGCGGCTCCTCTTCGGCTCCGGGCGCGGCTCCCGCGTACGTTTCCTGCTCATGACCCTCGGCGGCTCCCTCGGGGTGTGCTGCCTCGCGCTCGTCCTGACGATCCCCTCGATCCTGGGCGCCCACGACGGACGGGCCGCCGACCGCGACCCGCAGGTCTTCGTCGGCAAGAAGTCCGGGCAGCCCACCCTCGTCGTCCAGCGCTCCGACCCGCACGGCTCGAAGCCGTTCAGCCGCGTCTTCCTCGCCCGCGGCAAGGACGGCGCCGACGTACGGCCACCGCCAGGACTGAGTGAACTCCCCGCACCCGGCGAGGTGTTCGTCTCCCCCGCACTGCACGACCAGCTCCGCCGCGAGCCCGGCCTCAAAGGGCTGCTCCCCGGCGAGGAGAAGGGCCTGATCGGCCCCTCGGGCCTGACCGACCCGAACGAGCTGTACGCCTACGTCGGCACCACCAAGGACCGACTCGGCGACGACGCACGCGCGTTGAAGAGCTTCGGATCCGAGCACCCGCCCACCACCGCCGTCGAGAAGTCCACCCTCGACATCCTGCGCTTCGCCCTCGCCGCCCTCGTGCTGCTGCCCCTGGGCGTCTTCCTCTCGGTCTGCGCCAAGCTCTCCGCAGCAAGCCGCAACCGGCGCCTCGCCGCCCTGCGCCTGCTCGGTCTGAGCACCAAGGGCACACAGCGCGTGAACGCCGCCGAGACCGTCGTCGCCGCCTTCCTGGGGGCGCTCATCGGCCTCGCCGAATTCTGGCTCCTCAACCAGATCATGGCGAGGACCGGCCTTCCGGGCCTCAAGTGGTACCCGGCCGACGGCGCGCTCTCCGCGTCCACGATCGCCGTCTGCCTGATCGGCTGCACGGCGCTCTCCTGGTTCGTCGGCCGCGGGAGCGCTCGCGCGGCGGCCACCAACCCGCTGAGCACCCGGCGCACCGCGGCCCCCCGAGCGCCCCGCGTCTGGGGCGGCCTGCTGCTCGTCACCGGGCTCGGCATCGTCGTCGGCTACAGCGCGACCGGCCTCACCGACAACCCCGCGCAGTCCACCGGCATCAACTCCCTTCTGGTGCCCGGCGGGGTGCTGCTCACCGGGCTCGGCCTGGTGACGGTCATGCCGCTGCTCTCGTACGGCATCGCAACCCGCCTCGCCCGCTCCGGCAATCTCGCCCTGAGCCTTGCCATGCGGCGCAACGAGGTCGAGCCGGGCAGCGCGATGCGTGTCGTCACGGGGCTCGTCCTGCTCGTGTTCTCGGCGTCGCTCGCGCAGGGCGTTCTGGTGGAGGAGCAGCAGATCACCCGCTCCGACTCGCCCGTGCAGGAGTACGGCCTGCGGCTCTCGCAGCTCAGCGGGGAGCAGCAGGGCAGGCTGCGGGACATTCCGGCCGTGCGGGCGGACGCGATCGTGATGGATCCGCGCACCGACCCCGACAAGGAGGGCGGCGACTGGCAGGCCCCGGCCCTGGTCGCCACCTGCGCGCAGCTCGCGAAGCTGGTGGAGCACGCTGCGGGCTGCGAGGAGGGCAAGGTGCTCCGGCTCCAGGACCCGAACGTGTCCGAGTCGCCCATCAAGACCTCCACGTACGCGATGAAGCAGCAGCAGGGCGGCAAGCACGCCTCGCTGAAGGTGAAGGTGCCCGACGCCACCGTCCTGTTCGACGGGTACGACGTCACCAACATGCCGAGTCCCGGCCTCCTGGTCCCGCCCTCCGCACTCCCGGCGCACGCCCTGCCCACCGCCGCCACGCTCGTCCTCACGAGCAGCTCGGACCCCGGGACCGTACGGGACGTGCTCGACCGCGTCGGCGCCGTCGCGCCCACGGCCGACGTCGATCCGGCGGGCATCAACATCGACGGCCTCCAGCAGATCACCGTCATCGAGACGCTGCTCGCGCTCGGCATGGTGATGGGCCTGATCATCGGCGTCGCGGCGTTCCTCGTCTCCGTCACCGACCGGGCCGTGGAGCGCCGCCCGCAGGTCACCGCGCTGTCCCTGATCGGTGCGCGGGCCCGCACCCTGCGTCTCGTGCAGTGCACCCAGGTCGTGCTGCCGCTGGCCGTGGGCCTGCTGCTCGCGCTCGTCGCGGGGAAGCTCGCCGAGTCCGCCTATCTGGTCACCGGCGGCGGCGAGACCTTCTGGGACGGGGCCGGGGTGCCGCTCCTGGTCGCGGCCATGGCCGGCGTGCTCGTCCTTGCGGTCGCGGGGACGCTGCCGCTGGTGGGGCGGCGCATCGATCCGGAGCTGATCCGGCGGGACTGAGTTGCCGGGTACGAGCGGAGGCGGGCGGCCTCACGCGGAGGGCGGCGGCGTCAGGCGGAGAGCGGGATCGCCTCGTCGTCGACCGCCGCCGTCACGTCCGGGAAGACCTCGAAGAGGCGGCGTACGCCGAGGGCGGCGAAGACGCGGTTCACGTGCGAGCCGTCCTCGGCGCCCTTCGCGGGCAGGATCAGGCGCAGGCGGCCCTGGCAGGAGCGGAACAGGCGGCGCGTGGCTATCAGCACGCCGACGCCGCTCGAGTCGCAGAACAGGACGTCGGAGAGGTCAAGGACAAGGCTGTGGCGACCGTCGGCCACCGCGTCGTGCACGCGCTGGCGCACGATGGGCGAGGTCACCAGGTCCATCTCGCCTGACACCCGCAGAACGGCCCAGCCGTCCTGCTCGTCCACCGCCACCTGCAGCGTCACTCGCACGCCTCTCGCTCGCTGATACCGCTCGCTCGTAGCTCTGCTCGCCTATGCGGAAGCCTTCCCTACGCTTCCTGCGTACGTCGCGGCTGCCCCACCTCTTCCCCATGAAACACCAGGAACGCCTTTCCCTATCATCCGAGGCCGGACAGCGGCGTACTTTGCCGCAAAGGGAGCGTGTTGTCGGCGGTGGCGACTACATTCGATGGGGAGTTAGCAAGGAACGGCACGCGAGGGGGCCGCATGGCGAAGGACGCGCCGCGTCGCTGGGACCGTCGCATGCAGCAGCGGCTTGCGCACGGGGAGGCCGCCGCACTCGGCGAGCTGTACGACCGCTTCGCCTCGCTCGTGCACGGCCTCGCCCACCGCGTGCTCGGCGACGAGGACGCCGCCGACCGGCTCACCCGCGAGGTCTTCGCCCACATCTGGGAGAACCCCGACGCGTACGACCCCAGGCAGGGCCCCCTGCGCTCCTGGGTCGCCACGCTCACCCACCAGCGGGCCGTCCGGCGGCTGCGCCAGACCGAGGCCGCCGCCCTCGCCCGTGGCGGCGAAGGCACCACGGAGGACCTGGAGCGCAAGGTGCGCCGCGCCTCGGCCGCCGCCCGCGCGGACTACATCGTCACGGCCATGCCCGCCCCGCTGCGCGCCGCCCTCGAGCTCGCCTACTTCCAGCGGCGCGACTACCGCCAGACGGCGGCCGATCTCGGCGTGACGGAGGACGAGGCGCGGCGCCGTCTCCGGCTCGGCCTGCAGCTGCTCTCCACCGCGAACGACGTGGCGGGGCCCGTGGAGCCGCATCCCGCGACGGGCCCGCCTCCCGGTTACGGGAGAGCGTTGTGAACGGGCCCGACCGGCAAGACCCGTTCGAGGAACCGAACCGCCCCGAGAGCGGAGAGGGCGCGCAGGGCCGGGGCGAGCAGAAGGACGCCCGCAGGCCGCCCCGCATACCGCTGCCCCGCACCTCCATAGAGGACACCGGCAACCCCTTGCCCGATCCTCCCCTCGCCCTCGACCACCGCGTTCTGAAGTCCCTCCTCGGGGCCTGGGCTCTCGCCGCCTGCTCCGTCGACGAAGCCATCGCCGTCGAGGAACACCTGGGGCACTGCGGGCCCTGCGCGGAAGAGGCCCTGCGGCTGCGCGACGCGGTGGGCCTGCTGCACCAGGAGGAGAGCCTCGACCTCGACCCGGGCCTGCGCAACCGCGTCATCGCGAGCTGCCTGGGGCGGCGCCCACCACGCATCCCGGTACCCGAGTGGGCCATGCCGTACGACGCGGAGACCGCGCGGCTCGACGCGCTCCTGCGCGACATCGGCACATCGGAGTGGCACGCTCCGGTGCAGCTGCGGTGGTTCGACGAGGACCACCCCGTCAGCCGCGAGACGACGGTGGCCGGGGTGATCGCGCATCTCCTCGCCGTCGACGGCCTGGTCGCGCTCGCCCTCGGCCTCGACGACCCGCTGGGCAGGGAGGGAACGCCGCCCTCCGACCCCAGCCGCCGCACCGAGGCCTACTGGAGCGCTTCGTACTTCCCGCCCACGCGCGGGGTGCGCGGCCCCTGGCGCGAGCAGAGCCATGAGCTGATCCGCACGGTGTCCTTCACGGCAGGCGGCGCGTACGGCCCCGGCTCGGGCCGCCTCGCCGTTCCGTACAGCGCCCCGGACGACGAGGGCCGCCGCGTCGAACTGCCGTTGCGGGACTCGATGCTCGACCGCGCCTTCGAGTGCTGGATCCACGCGGGCGACATCGCCGACGCCGTGGACTATCCCTACGCGCCGCCGTCCCCGCGCCATCTGCACCGCATGATCGACCTCGCCGCCCGGCTGCTCCCCGGCACGCTCGCCGCGCGCCGCCGCTCTGGCCTCGCCGACCCGTCGCACGGCCTGGTGGCGGCGGGCGCTCCCGGCCGCAGCCTGCGCCTGGAGATCGAAGGCATGGGCGGCGGCGAGTGGTTCATCCCGCTCGACTCCCCCGGCGCCGAGGCGTCGGCGGACCGTGAGGTGGCCCATGTCGCGCTGGACGGCGTCGAGTTCTGCCGCCTGGCCGCGGGCCATGTTTCTCCCCAGGAGGCGGCAGCGGGGCAGGACGGGGACCGCAGGGCGATCAAGGACGTGCTGTCCGCGGCGGCGTCGCTGAGCCGTATGTAAGGCGTCGAGCCATATGTGTCGTATGTCGTATGCAGAGGGCCGAGCGAAGAGCCGCCGCTAGGCGAAGACGACCGTGCGGTGCCCGTTCAGCAGGATCCTGCGCTCCGCATGCCACTTCACGGCCCGCGCAAGAGCCTGGCACTCCACGTCACGGCCGATCGCGACCAGCTGGTTCGGCGTGACGTCGTGGCCGACCCGCTCGACCTCCTGCTCGATGATCGGCCCCTCGTCGAGGTCCGCCGTCACATAGTGCGCGGTCGCGCCGATCAGCTTCACACCGCGCGCGTGCGCCTGGTGGTAGGGCTTCGCACCCTTGAAGCTCGGCAGGAAGGAGTGGTGGATGTTGATGATCCGGCCGCTGAGCTGCTTGCAGAAGTCGTCCGAGAGCACCTGCATATAGCGGGCGAGGACGACGAGCTCCACGTTCTCGCCGCGCACGACCTCAAGGATCTGCGCCTCGGCCTGCGCCTTGTTGTCCTTGGTCACCGGGATGTGGTGGAAGGGGATGCCGTACGACGCGACCAGCTCGGCGAAGTCCGTGTGGTTGGAGACGACCGCCGCGATCTCGACCGGCAGTGCGCCGATCCGCGAACGGAACAGCAGGTCGTTCAGGCAGTGCCCGAACTTGGACACCAGGAGGACGATGCGCATCTTGTCGTCGGCGCGGCCCAGCTGCCAGTCCATGTGGAAGGAGTCACCGATCGCCGCGAAGCTCGCCCGCAGCTTCTCCACCGTCACCGGCGGCTCCGCCGAGAAGTGGACGCGCATGAAGAAAAGACCGGTGTCACGGTCGCCGAACTGCTGACTGTCCTCGATGTTGCACCCGGTCATGAAGAGGTAACTCGACACGGCGTGCACGATGCCCTGCTTGTCCGGGCAGGCGAGGGTGAGGACGTACTGCTCAGCGGGGTCGGCGGACGCGGCGACGGACGGCTCGTTCATGCGCCCAAGGTTCCCACAATCGGGCACCCCCCTGGTCCGCCCTTCCAGAGGTCGGGACCGGGCCGCCGCATGTGAGGGCCTAGCTGGCGGCCCGCGTCATGATCCGAAGGATCTCAAGCGTCCGCGGCGGCACATCCGGCTCTTCCCCGTCACTCACGGAGAGCCGCACATGGGCCTCCCGCGCCGCCCGGACCGCCTCCGGCCACCCCGGGTGATCCAGATAGGCGGAGACCAACGCGTCGGGCCCGACCTCGTGCATGATCCGCAGGACCCTCAGCACCGCAGCGTCGACGAGGGCCGCCTCCTCCGCATCGCGGAAGATCGTCCCGACGTACTTCTCGGCGGACCAGTTGTCGAGCCACGTGTCCTCGACCAGGCGGTATACGGCGTCAGTCACGTCCCCGTACTCGTCGCGCCCGGCGAGCCAGCACTCACGCTGGAACCCCGGGTCGGAGAGCATGTGCAGCGCCGAGCGCACGTTGCTGCGCCAGCGCCACCACGGCATGTCGTTCGTTGGCATGCCGCCCATGGTGCTTGAGCGACTGCCGCGACGGGAAGAGTTCTCCGAACCTTGCACGGTCATCGATCGTACGTTCCCCCTTCGCGCCGCCGAATCGGCCCCTGCCATTCACCTTCTTGTCACCATGCGTTGAGAGCGCGTCACTCCATGGTTGGCACTGCGGCGGAATCGTGCATGACCATGCCCGCCTCGCGACGCACCTTGCTCCCCCGCCGCCCCTCAAGCCCCTCAAGCCCCTCCAAGACCGCATCGCTCGCCGCGGTCGCCCTGGTGGCGGTCTGTGCGTCCCTGACCACCGCGTGCGGGGTCATCCCTGGTTCCACGGGGGGATCCAGGGAAGACCCCGTGACCGTCATGACCTGGGCCCCCGAGAAGACCAAGGCGACCAACAAACCCGGCATCCCCGCCATGGCGCAGGCCTACGCGCGCTGGGTCAACGCGAACGGCGGGCTCGACGGCCACAAGCTCAAGGTCATCACCTGCAACGACCACAACGACCCGGTGGGCGCCGCCGACTGCGCCCGCGAGGCGGTCGACAAGGAGGTCGCGGCCGTCGTCGGCTCCTACAGCCAGCACGGCCAGTCCTTCCTCTCCCCCCTCCAGGTCGCCGGAATCCCCTACATAGGCGGATACGGCGTCACCGACGAGGAGTTCAGCAGCCCCCTGTCGTACCCCGTCAACGGCGGCCAGCCGGCGCTCATGGCGGGCAACGGCAGACAGCTCGCCGCCCGCTGCGAACGCGTCTCCCTCGTACGCCCCGACACGATCGCAGGCGACGATCTCCACAAGCTCCTGGACGCGGGCCTCACCGAAGGCCACCGGAGGCCATCCGCCGACATCCGGGCACCCGAGGACGGCACCGACTTCACGGGCCAGGCCGAGCAGGCACTGCAGCGCGCGGGCACCGGCGGCTGTGTGACGGCGGCGCTCGGCGAGCGCACGGACACGTTCTACGACTCCTACCGGCGCACCCGGGACACGTACCCGACCACGAAGATCTCCTCCGTGCTCGGCAGCGTCGACCAGTCCCTCGTCGACCGCACGGGCGGCGGCGAAGGACCGTACGAAGGCGCCTACGTCACCGGCTGGTACCCGGCGGCGAGCGATGCCCGCTGGGACGAGATGCGCGAGGCCATCCGCCGGCAGGCCTTCGGCGACAACAGGATCGACCCGACGGACGCGGGCGTGCAGACGACATGGATCGCCTACACCGTCCTGAAGAAGGCCGTCGAGTCGCTCGACGGCGGCGAGGTCTCGTCGCGGACGCTGCGGCGGGCCCTCGACCAAGGGCTCAAGGTCGAGACGGGCGGCCTCACGCCCACCTTGAGCTGGCGCTTCAAGGACATGCTCGCGGCGAGCGACTTCCCGCGCCTGATCAACGCCGACATCACGTTCCAGGTGGTGCGGGACGGCCGCCTGGTGCCCGCGCGCAAGGGCTTCGTGAACGTCTCGAAGACCCTGGAGCGGGTGCAGTAACCCGCTGCAGGACCCCACACCGTCGGTGTCCTACAGCTGTGACTTGTCGCGCGTGGTGAGCCCGTACTGCTTGGCGATGGTGTTCCACAGCCCGGCCGCTTCCTGCTTGGCCGTGGTCGCCTCGCCGCTCGACTTGTTCCCGGCGACCGCCTGCGGCGTCCCGTGGGCGCGGCCCTTCTTGCAGCCCTTCTTGCCCGCGACCTGGCCCGCCCACGCGGCGTAGTGGTTGTCGGCCGCGGCGGACGCCTTCCAGGCCTTGGTGAGGGACGCGGTCAGCTGGGCGTTGGCCGGGAGCTTGTCCACGGAGAGCTGCGAAAGGCGCGTGACCAGGCCGTTGCGCTGCTTGGCCGCGTTGCGCAGATCGGTGGCCGACTGACCGAGGTTGTCGCACTTTCCTACGTTGCGGACGGCGGCGATCACCGAGTCGCGGCTGTTGTTGCTGTCGGCGAGGAGCTTGTCCAGGGCGACGGCCTGCTCCTTGGCCGGGTCGACGGTCGGCGAGGGTTTCTCGTCGGACGGCGCGGACTCGGAGACGGTCTTGGGGCTTTCCTTCTCCTCGTCACCGCCGCCGCTGAGGAGGGCGCCCGCTCCGACGCCGATCAGTGCGATGACGACACCGATGGCCGCGAAGAGCGGCACCTTCGAGCCGGTGCGGCCCCCGCCGCGCGACGCGGGGGCGGCGGCAGCGGCTCGGCGCGCGGCACGTCCTCCGCCTCCGCCGTCCCCGTACGCGGGGGCCTGGGCCTGGGCGGCGGGCTGCGGCGGCTCGAAGCGGGGCATCTGCTGCGTCGACGCGGGGCCTTCGGGCTCCGGCTGCTCGGTGCGGAAGAGGCTGTCGAACTCGGCGGGCGGCTGCCGGTCACCCGGGGCGCCGGGCCGTATCCCGAAGGGTGCCTTGCCGGGTTCGGCGGGCACGGGGGCGATGTACTGCGTGGGCTCGCTGTCGGAACCGGCCGCGGGGGGCATCGGCGCGCCCGGCATGGGCGAGCGCCCCAGGAACTGCGTGGCCTCTCCGGCGGGCGCCTCGGGCGGCAGGGCGCCGGGGGCCACGGGCGGTATGTACTGCGTGGCACCTTCGTCGACCCCGGCTCCGTTGCCGGGCACCGCGGGTATGTACTGCGTCGCGTCCGCGTCACCCGGGGCGACGGGCGGCAGCGGTGCGACGGCACCTGCGACGGGCGGCAGCGGTGCGCCCGCGCCGGAGCCGCCGGGGGGAAGCTGCCCGGCCTGGACGGCAGGCGGAAGCTGCCCCGCCTGCCCTGCCTGACCTGACTGCCCTGCCTGACCTGACTGCCCTGCCTGACCGGCCGGGGGAAGCGGCTGTCCCGGCTGTCCGGGGTACGCGGCGTCGGCGGGCTGCCCCGCGTGGGCCCCGCCCGCGCCCGGCCCCGCGTAGGGGCCGTCGGCGGCGTGCTGGCCCGCATGCTGACCCGCGTGCTGGCCGCCCTGAGCCTGGCCCGCGTACGGCCCGCCCTGGGGCTGTCCGCCGTACCCGGCACCCTGCGCCTGGCCGCCGTACGAGGCGCCCGAGGGCTGCCCTCCGTACGAAGCGCCCGGAGCGTACGAAGCGTCCGAGGGCTGGCCCCCATAGGACTGCTGGCCACCGTAGGACTGCTGGCCCTCGTAAGACTGCTGGCCCCCGTAAGAAGGGCCCTGCGGATAGCCCTGATGCTGCGCGCCCTCGGCGGGCAGCGGGGTGCCCGCGCCGTAGGACTGCTGCTGGCCGGCCGCGGAGTCCCACGCCTGGCCGGAGCCGGGCTGCGGGTCCGCCGGTGCCGGGCCCCACGGCTGGCCCCAGGGGCTGCCGCCGGGAGGGGCCACGTGGTCGCCGGTGGTGCCGGGCATCAACGGCTCGCTTCCGTCGGCAGGCAGCACGATGCCTTCGTGCGCGTGCCGGTCCGCGGGATGCGGATCGGAGGAAGCGGCGCCATGCCCGCTCTGCTGCGTCACCGGGACTCCTACATATGGGGGAACCTACGGAACCGTCGGCTCACGCTACCGGGTCCCCACAGCCCTCTGCTACGCAGCTCAAACCTCTGTAGCCGCATAAATCGCGGAAGTAACAAAAGCTCTCCGCGAAACGCTGGTTACGTCACCAGGAAGGATCGCTCGCGCACGGAAGTTGGACATTCACGGTACGGAAAGGGCGGGGACGGGCCACGTTCACTGTTGCGCGACACACATCACAAATTCTTCACGCGCCCGATCCCGCACCGATCCCGCGCCCGGCCCGCGCCCCTTCACGCCGCCTGGATGTCCACTCGCGCCCCGAACTCCCTTACCACCGGCTCCTCCCGGTACGGCGCGAGCCGGTCCTGCAAGTCCTCCAGGTACTCCGCGCCGCGGTTGGACCGCAGCGTGCCGAGGAGTTCGACCGCCTTCAGGCCCGTGTGGCACGCCTGCTCGACGTCCCGCCGCTGCACCTGCGCGGTGGCGAGCAGGACGAGACCGATCGCCCGCCGCCGCGCCCGCGTCTCGGGATGCCCCGCGAGAGACTCCTCCGCGCTGCGCGCCGCCGCGTCCGCCTGCCCCAAGTCACGGTGACAGTGAGCGAGTTCATCGGCCAGATACGCGTGGTCGAAGTGCCGGATCCACACCGGGTCGTCGCCCGACTCCGCCTGCCCCGCCGCCCGGTCCATCGCCTCGACCGCATGGCCCGCGACCACCTGCGTCGACCGCCCGTCCCCGAGCAGCGCGTGCCCCCTCGCCTCGGCGGCGTAGAACATGGCCTCCGCGCGCGGGGTGACCCGGCCGCGCGTCCCCTCCTGGGCCGCCCGCGCCAACTGCGCGATCTCTCTCGGATTTCCCAGCTGGGCCGCGAGATGGCTCATGGACGCGGCAAGGACATAGCCGCCGTAACCCCGGTCGCCCGCGGCCTGCGCGAGCCGCAGCGCCTGGATGTAGTAGCGCTGGGCCAGGCCCGGCTGGCCCGTGTCCACCGCCATGTACCCGGCGAGTTCCGTCAACCGCGCGACGGCGGCGAACAGTTCACGCCCCACGGACTCGCGGTACGAACCGGCGAGCAGCCCCGACACCACGCTGTTCAGGTAGTGCACGACGACCGGCCGCACATGCCCGCTGCCGTACTGATGGTCCAGCTTCGTCAGTGCCTCCGTCATGGCCCGCACCGCCGCCACGTCACAGAGCCCGACCCGCGGCCCCGCCATCCGCCCGACCTGCGCGTCAGGGGACGAGATCAACCAGTCCCTGCTCGGCTCGACGAGCGCGGACGCGGCGACCGACGAACCGGACAGGAAGTCCCGCCGCCCCACGTCACTGCGCCACAGCTCGCAGACCTGCTCGATGGCGCCGAGCACGGTGGGCGAGAACTGCAGACCGACGCCGGACGCGAGGTTCTTGCCGTTCGCCATGCCGATCTCGTCGATCGTGACGGTCCGGCCCAGCTTGCGGCCGAGGGCTTCCGCGATGATGCCGGGCGCCCTGCCGCGCGGCTGCTGGCCCCGCAGCCACCGGGCGACCGACGTCTTGTCGTAGCGCAGGTCGAGACCATGCTCCGCGCCGCACATGTTGACCCGGCGGGCCAGGCCCGCGTTCGAGCAACCCGCTTCCTGAATGAGTGCCTGCAGCCTTTCATTGGGCTGCCGCGCGACGAGCGGCCTTGCGGCCATGGCGTACCCCCTGATGTGCACCGTGGTTCATCTGGACGGACCGGACGGAGAGGCCGGAATCAGCCACCCCAGATGATCAATGCCCTTGGAACAAACGGAAGATGCACCACAAACGGACCATAAGTCGGTAACCGGGCTGCTTCTTCGGAGTGCCCCAGTCTTGGCTACCCGCACATGGAACCCATTCCCCATGCGCGCCCCCGCCCGTGCACCCATGCGCCCCACATGCAGGATCGATGCTCCGCCCCCGCGCACACGACGGCCGTAACCGTAGGTGTCGGACGGAGTTGAGATGTCCGTGGAAGAGACCTTGGGAGTCACGTCAGCCGCGCACATCCCGAAGCAGCGCGGAGAATCCTTGCTGGACACGGCCGTGCGATACGCGGAAGAGCGCCACTGGGACGTGTTCCCGGGGACGTGGCTCGAGTCCGTCGAGGGGTCCGAAATCTGCTCGTGCGGTGACACCGCGTGTACGACGCCCGGTTCGCACCCGGCGCGCGAGGACTGGGCGACGCAGGCGACGGGGAGCGCGACCGTGGCCAGGCGGCTGTGGACCAAGCAGCCGAAGTCCTCGATCCTGCTGCCGACAGGCCGTACGTTCGACGCGATCGACGTACCGGAGACGGCCGGGTTCCTCGCGCTCGCCCGCATGGAGCGCATGGAGCTGACACTCGGCCCCGTGACCTGCACGCCCGATCGCCGGATGCAGTTCTTCGTCCTCCCCGGAGCCACCGCGAAGGTGCCCGACCTCGTACGCAAGCTGGGGTGGCCGCCGGCCACGATCGACCTCGTGTCGCTGGGCGAGGGAGCGTACGTGGCGGCGCCGCCCACGCGGTTCGGGGCGTTCGGCGCCGTGCAGTGGGCCTGCCGCCCCACCGCGGCGAACCGGTGGCTCCCCGACGCGGAGGAGATCATCTCGCCGCTGGCGTACGCGTGCGGGCGGGAGGCGCGCAGATAGAGCCTGTCCGGCGATTGAGGGCGAACTCGGCGGAGCCGGTGATCGGCGGTGCGCAGGACGTATCGTGCGAATCCAGCGGCGGCGACGAAGGGCGGACACGGTGAGCGAGCCAGCATCGGCAGCACCACCGGCGGTACGGGTACAGGGACTGTGGAAGGCCTTCGGCCAGCAAGTCGCCGTCGCCGGGATCGACCTCACCCTCCCCGCGGGCAAGTTCATCGGCCTCGTCGGCCCGAACGGCGCGGGCAAGACCACCACCCTCTCCATGGTGACCGGACTCCTCCGCCCGGATCAAGGCACCGTGGAGGTCGTCGGCCACGACGTATGGGCCGACCCCGTCCAGGTCAAGGCCCGCATCGGCGTCCTCCCCGAAGGGCTTCGCCTCTTCGAGCGCCTCTCGGGGCGCGAACTCCTCGCGTACACCGGACGGCTGCGCGGGCTCCCCGGCGACGAGGTCGACAAGAGGGCGACCCAGCTCCTGGACGTACTGGACCTCGCGGGCGCCCAGCACAAACTGGTCGTCGACTACTCGACAGGCATGCGGAAGAAGATCGGCCTCGCCGCGGCCCTGCTCCACAACCCCGAAGTCCTCTTCCTCGACGAGCCCTTCGAGGGCGTCGACCCGGTGTCCGCACAGATCATCCGCGGCGTCCTGGAGCGCTACACCGCATCCGGCGCCACCGTCGTCTTCTCCTCGCACGTCATGGAACTCGTCGAATCGCTCTGCGACTGGGTCGCCGTGATGGCGGCGGGACGCATCCGCGCCCAGGGCACCCTCGCCGAGGTGCGCGGCGCCGCACCCTCGCTCCAGGAGGCGTTCCTGGAGCTGGTCGGCGCCAACGGACGCGACAACGGCTCACACCTCGACTGGCTGGGCGGCGGCACCCGATGAGCGCGCCGACGACGACGTCCGCGCCCGCCCCTGCCTCCGCCCCCTCCATCACCCCCGTCTTCGTACGTCTCAAGCTCTCGCTTCTGCGCAACGGCCTGCACCAGTCGTCCGGACGCCGCGCCGCCTACATCGCGTCCGTCGTCGCGGCGCTCCTCGTCGCCGCACTCCAGCTCCTCGGCCTGATCGCCCTGCGCGGCAACGAACACGCCGCCACCGTCTCCGTCCTGCTCACCGCGGTGCTCGCGCTCGGCTGGGCGGTGATGCCGCTGTTCTTCCCCAGCGGCGACGAGACCCTCGACCCCACCCGCCTGGTGATGCTGCCGCTGCGCCCGCGGCCACTGGTGCGCGCCCTCCTCGTGGCGTCCCTGGTGGGCATCGGCCCGCTCTTCACCCTCTGCCTCGCCCTCGGCTCGGTCATCTCCCTCGCACACGGTGCGGCGGCGGCCGTCACCGGCGTCATCGCCATCGCGCTGACCCTGCTCGTCTGCGTGGCCCTCGCGCGCACCGTCGCCGCCGCCAACATCCGCCTCCTGACCAGCCGCAAGGGGCGCGACCTTGCCGTTCTGAGCGGCCTGGTCATCGCGATCGGCGCGCAGCTCGTCAACTTCGGGGCGCAGCGGCTCGGTTCATCGGGCCTCTCGCAACTCGAACCGACGGCGGACGTCATCCGCTGGATCCCGCCCGCCTCGGCGATCGGCGCCGTCGACTCCGTGAGCGAGGGATCGTACGCGGCGGGGATCGCGCAACTGGCCCTGAGCGCCGCCGCGCTCGCCGCCCTCCTCGCCCTCTGGCAACGCAGCCTCACCCACCTCATGACGACCCCCGACGGCTCGACGCTCGCGGCGGCGGAACCCACCAAGGGCCGCGCGGCGCGCGGCCCGGGCAGGCTGCTGCCCGGCGGGCGCACCGGCACGGTCATGGAACGCAGCCTGCGCTACGTGTGGCGCGACCCGAAGACGAAGGCGGCCTGGGTGACATCCCTGGCCATCGGGCTCATCGTGCCGCTCTTCAACGCCCTGCAGGGCACAGGGTCGATCTACTTCGCGTGCTTCGCGGCCGGGATGCTCGGCGTCCTGATGTACAACCAGTTCGGCCAGGACACCTCGGCGTTCTGGATGGTCGCGACGACGATCTCGTCGACGTACGACGCGTACATCGAACTCCGCGCCCGCGCACTGGCACTGATAGTGATCACCGTTCCGTACGCCACCCTGGTGACGGTCATCACGGCGGCCGTGCTCGGCGACTGGACCGGCCTGCCGGAGGCGCTCGGCCTCTCCTTCGCCCTGCTCGGCGCGATGCTGGCGACGGGCGCGTGGACATCGGCCCGCTTCCCGTACTCGATCCCGCAGGAGGGCTACAAGAACGTGGCCCCCGGGCAGGCGGGCCTGGCCTGGATCTCGATCTTCGGCGGAATGGTCGCCGCGGCCCTGCTCTGCGCCCCGGTCATCGCCTTCACCATCTGGCTGCACGTATCGGGCGCGGACTCCTGGACGTGGCTGCTGCTGCCCCTCGGCGGGGCCTACGGAGCCGCGATCACGTACTTCGGCGTACGACTGGCGGCGCCGAGGGTGGCGCGGCGGCTGCCGGAGATCCTGACGGCGGTCAGCAGGGGCTGAGAGGCGCCGGTGCTGTGCCGGGGTGCGGGGGTGCGGGGGGTCACCTTCGCCAGAACAGGTGGTGCGTCACGCCGCTCGGGCTCGGCACGACCTCCAGGTGGAACCGGTCGAGCAGTTCGTCGGGGGAATCCCAGAGGCGCAGTCCGGACCCGAGCTGTATCGGCGCCACCGCCACATGCAGGGTGTCGACGAGATCGGCATCGAGGAACTGCCGGATGGTGCTGACCCCGCCGCCGAGTCGGACGTCCTTGCCCCGCGCCGCTTCCCGCGCCCGTTCGAGGACCGCGGCCGGATCGCCGTCGACGAAGTGGAACGTGGTGTCGGAGAGCGTGAACGACGGCCGCTCGTGATGGGTCATGACGAACACCGGTGTGTGGAACGGGGGCTCGTCCCCCCACCAGCCCTGCCACTCATGGTCCTGCCAGGGCCCGCGCTGGGGCCCGAACTTGTTGCGGCCCATGATCTCGGCGCCGACGTTGCGTGCGAAGTCCCGCGTGAAGTAGTCGTCGAGACCCCGGCTCCCTCCGGAATCCGTACGCATGGGCCAGCTCGCGGTGGCTCCGGCCCAGGAGAACAGCCTCTCGGGACGGTCGAGGCCGAACGGCAGATCGAGCCTCTGGTGCTCACCGGCACCGGCACCGATGCCGTCACCCGAGACGTTGAAGTTCATGACTCTCAGCAGTTGATCCACGTCTTCCCTCGCCAGTTCCTGTCACGTCATCGCGCGGCGGGGTGCCGCACACCATGACGTCGAACGAGATGGGGCCGGATCGACAGCGGCCGACAACTTTTATTGGAGCCAGGGAACGCAGACGACCCGCGAGCCGTGGTCCCCGCCGTACGGGACGGCGGGAAGCCGGCCGGACTCACCGGCGGCTCGCGGGTCGGGTGACTGCTTGGGATTGGGCCGGTTGCACGCACATCACACGTGCTGGTCCGGCGCCGAAATCGAGTTGCGACGACGGGCCACTAGCCCGCAGTCACCTCACGCGTCCGGTTTCCATACATCTGCCGAACCACCTCCCTTCGTGTGTACGTGCCACCCTAGGAACGGGCCTGTCCGTCGCACAAGCGATTTTTGGGGAGCTTCGCTCGAGCCTTTGGGGGCAACGATTTCGTCCAACTTCTGGGAAGTACCTGTGGGCTGCGTCACGTTCGAGTTCAATGATCTGACGTGCGGTACATGCGTAAGTCGCAGAACATGCAGCTCATGAGGACACGGCCTGCAGGGGGTGCCAGGTGAGTGCTTCCCGGCGTAGTGGGACCACCGATGAGCTCGGGCCTGAAGAACCCGGGCCCGGTGGGGCCGAATTGCTTGCGGCATTGCTTGACGGGATGGACGCCGCGTTGTGTGCGTTCGATGCCGATGGGGTGGTGACGCACTGGAATCGTGAGGCCGAGCGGATTCTCGGCTGGTCGGCGGCGGAGGCCGTCGGGCGGCAGGGGTTCTCGGGATGGGCGGTGCGGACGGCCGACGCCGAGGAGGTCGAGGCGCGGCTCCTGTCGGCCATGGACGCGCACGGGCGGCAGGTGCACGAGTTCGCGCTCCTGACGAAGGACGGCGGGCGGGTGCTCGTGCGGACCCAGTCCGCGGCCGTGCGGGGCGGGGACGGTAAGCCCGCCGGGGTGTACTGCGCCTTCAGCGAGGTCCACGCGCAGATCGACCTGGAGCGGTCCATCGCGCTGAGCGAGGCCCTGCTCGAGAACGCGTCGTGGGGTGTGGTGCTCGTCGACGCCGATCTCCGTCCTGCCGTGGCGAACGAACATGCCGCGCGGGCCCTGGGGATGGGGCGTACGGCTCTGCTGGGGCGGCCCCTGGGGGAATTGCTCGGGCAGGGCGTGGAGGAGCTGGAGAGCGCGCTGAGCCATGTGCTCGCCGAGGGGGCGCCGCCCGCGCCCGCCGAGATGTGGCTGTCCGTGCGGGCCACGGAGAGCGGTGAGCCGGAGCGGCGTTGCTGGCGCAGCGGCTTCCTGCGGCTCGCATCGCCGCTCGCGGAGGAGCCGGTGCCCCTGGGGGTCGCCTGGCTCTTCCTGGACGTCACGGAGGCCAAGCAGACGGAGCAGGAGGCGGCGCAGTTGCGCTTCCGTTCGCAGCAGTTGCACCGGGCCTCGCGGGCGGCGGGCGAGTGCGAGGACCCGACCGAGGCGGCGACGGTCCAGCTGGACTTCGCCCTTGCCGGGTTCGCCGACCACGCGCTGATCGACCTGGTGGCCTCCCAGACGGCGGACGGGGAGCCGGTGCGGCTCATCCGTGTCGCCGCCACGCCCGCAGGCGCCCCGGGGCCGTGTCTGCCGGTGGCCAAGGCGGGCCTGCCCGTCCGCTATCTGGAGGGCCACCCGGCCCCGCAGTGCGTGGACCGGGTGGGTTCCGTACGGGCCAGCGCGGGCACCGCGCCCCCCGAGCGCGCCCGGGGGTGGGCGGCGGCCAGGCAGTGGCCGGAGGACTCCGTCCACGCCCTGTGCACGGTGCTGCGCAGCCGGGGCAGGACGCTGGGGGTGGTGACGTTCCTCCGGGGTGCGAGCCGCACCCAGTTCGAACGGGCGGACGCGACGTATGCGGAGAGCGTCTCGGCGAGGGTTGCGGCTTCGCTTGATCTGGCGGGGGTGTTGGGCGCGGGGTGAGCCTGTGCGGGGGGGCGGGCTCACCTCATGCGGGGTGCGGGCTTCCAGGGCGCCGCTTCGCGGCGATTTTTTCCCGCCCACCCGCCCGAAACCCCGGGTGATCGGGTGGATGGGCGGGAGATATCCGTCGCGAAGCGGCGGTCCAGGCGCACCACCCACCAGTCCGACAGGCCCCGCGCCCCGGTCCCAGGCCCAGGGGCCCGACTAAGCCGCGTGCAGCGCCAGCGTCGGGGAGAGGCGTGCCGCCCGTACCGCCGGGTACAGGCCCGCCACCGTGCCGATGACCAGCGTCGCGCCGAAGCCGCCGCTCACCGCCCACAAGGGGACCACCCAGGGGAGTCCGCCCGACGCCGCGTACGCGCCGGTCGCCGCCGCGCCCAGTGCGATGCCCGCCAGGCCGCCGAGGCCGGACAGCATCAGGGACTCCGTCACGAACTGGATCCGGATCTGTCCCTTCGTCGCGCCCATCGAGCGGCGCAGACCGATCTCGTACCGTCTCTCCAGGACCGAGATGATCATGGTGTTGGCTACTCCGACTCCTCCCACGAGCAAGGCGATTCCGCCGAGGCCGAGGAGGAGCGTGGAGAACGCGCCCTCCGTGGCCGCCTTCGCCTTGAGTGCCGAAGAGGGGTCCGTCACCTGGACGTTGCGCGGGTTCTCCGGGTCGATCGAGGCGGCGAGCAGGCTGCGGACGTCGTGCACCGAGTCGTCGGTCGACCGCTCGTACACCGATGTCGGGCGGCCGTCGAAGCCGAGCTCGCTCTTCGCCGCCTCCCAGCCCACCAGGGCCGAGCGCTCGACGTCCGGCGAGAGCGGCAGCGGGTCGAGGATGCCGACGACCGTGAAGTAGCGGTCGTCCACCCAGACCTGCTGGCCGGGCTCCGTGATGCCGAGGCGGTCGGCCGCGACGTGGCCGAGGACGATCGACGGGTAGCGGCTGTTGGCCGCGTTGAACCACGTGCCGTGTCCCGTCTCGCCGCGAAGGACCTTCAGCAGGCCCTCGGTCGCCGCCTTGACGGAGATGCCGCCGGTCTCGTCCTCGGGGATCTTCTCGCTGCGCCGCACACTGCGTTCGAGGTCACCGGTCGCTCCTACGTCCCGTACGCCCTCCACGCGGGAGACCCGGCCCGCCGCGTCACGCGGGAGCACCACCTTCTCCCCGGAGAACATGGGCTCCCCGGGGGAAGCCACCAGCATGTTCGTGCCCAATTCGTCCAGTTCGCGCATGAGTTGCGCCTTGCTGGAGGAGGAGATGCCGACCACCGCGATCATCGTGGCGATCCCGATGGCGATGCCGAGCGCCGACAGGACGACCCGCACGGGGCGGCTGCGCAGTCCCGCCGAGCCGACGTGGAGGACGTCCCGGGGTCCGAGCCGCGCCGCCTTCAGCCGCGTACTCCTGACCTTCTTCGTACGGATCATCCGGCGAGCACCCCCTCGCCAACCACGGCGCCTGTATCCGCCACCACCTGCCCGTCCCGGATCCGCACCTGTCGCGGCAGCCTCTCCGCGATCTCCGTGTCGTGCGTGATGACGGCGATCGTCGAGCCTTCCGCGTTGAGGTCGTGGAGCAGCTCCATCACCGCTTCGCCGGACGCCGAGTCCAGCGCCCCGGTCGGCTCGTCGGCGAGGAGCAGGTCCGGCGCTCCGACCACCGCACGCGCGATGGCGACGCGCTGCTTCTGGCCGCCGGAGAGTTCGTGCGGGCGGTGCTTCATGCGGTCGGCGAGGCCGACGCGGTCGAGGGCCTCCGCGGCCCGCGCTCGGCGCTCCCCGCGCGAGAGGCCGGAGTACAGGAGCCCTTCCGCCACGTTGTCGCGCGCGCTGATCCCCGGCACCAGGTGGAACGCCTGGAAGACGAAGCCGATGTGCCGTGCGCGCAGCGCGGAGAGGCTGCGGTCGGCGAGCGTGGCGACGTCGTGTCCCGCGATGGCCACCGAGCCTTCCGATGGGCGGTCGAGGGTGCCGATGATGTGCAGCAGCGTCGACTTGCCGGACCCGGAGGGGCCGACGATGGCGAGGAGTTCGCCCTCCTCCACCTTCAGGTCCACTCCGCGCAGGGCGGCGACACCGCCCGGGTACTCCTTGGTGACCCCGCCCAACTCCACGACGGCGCTCGTGTCTCTCATATCTTGGGTACCCCGACCAACATGTCGTCCTTCAGGCCGCCGCCGGTGACCTCGACCCGCCCCTGACCGAACATGCCGAGTTCGACCTTCACCTGGCGGGCGCGGCCGTGTTCGACGACCTGGACGCCGTAGCCGCCGCCGGGCAGTGCGAGCAGGGCGTTGACGGGGACGGAGAGGACGTTCTCGCGGGTCTCTCCGGTGAGGTTGACCGTCACCGGGGACTGGTCGAAGCCGTCGACCTTGCCGGGGTCGTCGAAGGAGACCGTCACCGGGATCTTGGGGGTCTTGTCGGCCGGGTCGTCGCCCGGCTTGGCGGTCTTGCCGACGGAGGCGACCTCGCCCTTGACCGTCGAGCCGTCCGGCAGGTCCACGGTGACCTTGGTACCCACCTTGGCGAGCTTCCCCTCGGCGACGTCGAGCTGGAAACGTACGACCCGCTCGGCGCCCGTCGTGGCGAGCACCGGCTTGCCCGGCGCGACCTGGTCGCCGACGGCCGACTCGGTGGACTTCACGCGGACGCCGCCCGGCGAGAAGGCGATCTGGTCGGGGCCGACGCGGCCCGTCCGCTTCTCGTCGTGCGCCTTCTGCCACTGCTTGACGGCGGCCGCCGTACCCGCCGTGTACTCGTCGTCGACGGCGAGTCCGGCCCCGTACCCGAGCGCCTGGAGATTCTCCTCGAGCTGCCGTACGTCGTTGCCCTCGTCGCCGCTCTTCAGCGTGCGGTACATGGGCTCGGTGCCGTACATGAGGCGTACCGGGATGCCGTTGACCTCGTACAGGCGCCCGTCGCGTTCGATCGTCGAGCCGTTGCCCGTGGACCAGGTGAGGGTGCCTGTGGTGCCCGCGTTGATCTTGCGTTCCTTGGCGTAGCCGAGGGTGCCGTCGGTCTGGGTTCCGCTGCTGAGGTCGCCGCGTTCGACGGGGGCGGTGGCGGGCGGGAGTCCGGCGTCCTGGCGCACGGATCCGTCCTTGCCGTTGTCGGCGAGCGCGGTGACGGCGACGCCGCCTCCGGTGATCGCGAGCAGGGCCACGACGGTGGCGACGACGGCGGTGCGGCGCCTCACGCGACGATGTCCTTGCACGCCTTGGCGGCCTTCTCCATCTTCTTCGCCTCGGCGCCCTCGGGCATCTTCTGGGCTTCCATGGCGCCGCCGTCGAACTTCGGGTCGGGCATGTTGTAGCCGTTCTCGCGCATACACCGGGCGTACTTCAGCATCTTGTCCTTGTCGGCCTGCGAGGGCGCTCCGGCGCCCGCGCTGCCGCCCTTGCCGGTGCAGGCCTTCATGGCGGCCTGCATCTTCTCCTTGCTCATGTCACCGCCGATGGTGATCCCGCGGGCGTCCTCGCCGGACTTGGGCTCGGACACCTTGAGGCCGTGCTTGCGCAGGCACTCGCGCTCCTTGAAGGCGGCGTCGGCCTGCTTTCCCTTGCCGCCGTCGGCCTTGTCCTGGCTGCTGCTTTCGCCGCCGCCGGAGGAGCAGGCTCCGGCGAACAGGGCGAGTGCGGCGAACCCCGTCGCGATGGCTCCTGAGCGCGTACGAGTCCTCATGGCGTCCCCTTCACTGATCACGTCACTGGTCGCGTCACTGGTCGCGTTGTGGCGCTCAGGCTCGCGGGAAGCGAGGTTTCGTTTCTCTCAACGGAGACGCTTACACCGACGAAAGGTGCACTTCAGGTACACAGGGCCGCATGCGCGTACTGCTGGTGGAGGACGAGGAATTCCTGGCCGAGATGATCGCCGACGGGCTGCGCCGCGACGCGCTCGCGGTCGATGTCGCGGCCGACGGCCTGACGGCGCTGCGCAAGCTACAGCTCGGCGAGTACGACGTCGTCATCCTGGACCGGGACCTGCCTGGCCTGCACGGCGACGAGGTGTGCCGCAGGGTGGTCTCGCAGCGGCTGCTCACCCGGGTCCTGATGCTGACGGCGTCGGCCACGATCCGGGAGCGGGTCGCGGGCCTCGGCCTGGGCGCCGACGACTATCTGACCAAGCCCTTCGCGTACGACGAACTCCTCGCCCGTGTTCTCGCCCTCGGCCGCCGCACGCGCCCCGCGCTCCCGCCCGTCATCGAACGCGCGGGCCTTGTCCTGGACACGGCCCGCCGCCAGGCCAGCCGTGAGGGTCGCCATCTCGCGCTCTCCCGCAAGGAGTTCGCGGTCCTTGAGGCGCTGCTGCGGGCGGACGGCGCGGTGGTGAGCGGCGATGACCTGATCGAACAGGTCTGGGAGGAGGACACCAGCTACCGCACGAACGCGGTCCGCGTCACCCTCTCCAAACTCCGCGGCAAGCTGGGCGAACCGCCGGTGGTGGAGACGGTCCCGGGTGCGGGCTACCGGATCACGGGCCGGTCGGCGTGAGGCGGCTTCGCGTGGACCGGCTTGGGGTGGGGCGCCGCGCCCCGGCCCGTGTCCGGATGATGCGCCGCCCGGCCATGCGCAGCGAACGTGCCCGACTCACCGCCCTCTACGGCGGCATGCTCCTCCTCGCGGGCGCGCTGCTCACCGGGCTCGTCTACTTCCTGGTGCGCCAGGGTCTCTACTCCTCCATCAGCACCGCCGTCACCACCGCCGTCCCCGCCCGCAGAATGCATCCGCCCTGGCGGATGCCCACCCCGGCCGCGTCCGCGTCGGTCGCGAAGCCGATGCCCGCCGACGACGGCACGTTCCGCGAAGTCACTCCGGGGCTCGCCATCACGAAGATCAGCGATGTCGCCGAGCAGGCTGCCCTGAGCAGGCTGCTCACCGTGTCCGTCATCGTGCTGTTCGTCTACGCGGCGCTCTCCATCCTGCTCGCCTGGTGGATGGCGGGCCGCGTCCTGCACCCGGTGGCCGTGATCACCGGCACCGCGCGGCGCCTGTCCGGCGAGAACCTGCACGAGCGGATCGCGCTCGACGCCCCGCCCGGCGAGCTGAAGCAGCTGGCCGACACCTTCGACGAGATGCTCGGTCGGATAGAGCGACTGGTCGGGGCGCAGCAGCGGTTCGCCGCCAATGCCGCGCACGAGCTGCGCACCCCGCTCGCCGTCCAGCGGGCCGCCGCCGAGATCGGGCTCGCCGGGGAGCCCGACACGGAACAGGTGGCCCGCATCCGTACGAAGCTCATCTCCGTCGCCGACGACAGCGAGCATCTGATCGAGGGGCTGCTGCTCCTCGCCACCTCGGAGCAGGGTCTAGAGCGGCGTGAGCCGATCGCCCTGGACGTCATTGCCGACGCGGTGACACGGGGGCTCGCGGGGCGGGCCGCCGAGCGGGACGTCACCCTCTCCCTGCACGCGGAGCCGCTCACCGTGCAGGGCGACGGGGTTCTCCTCGACCGCCTCGTGCACAACCTGGTGGCGAACGCCGTGGACTACAACGTCAAGGGCGGGCGGGTCGATGTGCGCACAGGGCCCGACGGCATCGAGGTCACCAACACCGGGCCCGTCGTCCCGCCGGAAACAGTGCCGCGCCTCTTCGAGCCCTTCCGGCGCCTGCGGGAACGTACCCACGCGCGCGGTGAGGGTGCGGGCCTCGGCCTGTCCATCGTCGCCGCGATCGCCCGCGCGCACGGCACACGGGCG
>NZ_JBHTSF010000039.1:45805-64770 GCF_042795295.1 Streptomyces sp. NPDC056486 | reverse complement strand
CCATCAGGTGGTCGCCCCGGCCGGGCTCTCGTGTCGTCAGGCCGCGGCTACAGCGACTTCAGTCGTGACACCGCCTCCGCGAGCACCTCGTCCTTCTTGCAGAACGCGAAGCGGACGAACGGAGCCCCGGCCTCCCGGTGGTCGTAGAAGACCGCGTTCGGTACGGCGACCACGCCGACGCGCTCGGGCAGGGCCCGGCAGAAGGCGAAGCCGTCGCCCTGCTCGGACGATTCGGCGCCGAGGGGACGGATGTCGGTGGTGATGAAGTAGGTGCCCGCCGGGCGGTAGACGTCGAAGCCCGCCGCCGTCAGGCCCTCGCTCAGGAGGTCCCGCTTGGCCCGCATGCTCTCGCGGAAGGACGTGAAGTACGAGTCCGGCAGGGCCAGGGCCTCGGCGATCGCGTACTGGAACGGGCCCGACGACACGTACGTGAGGAACTGCTTCGCCGAGCGGACCGCCGTCACGAGCTCCGGCGTGGACGTGATCCAGCCGACCTTCCAGCCGGTGTACGAGAACGTCTTGCCCGCCGATCCGATCGTCACCGTGCGCTCGCGCATGCCGGGGAAGGAGGCGAGGGGGATGTGCGCGGTCCCCTCGCCGTCGTCGAAGACCAGGTGCTCGTAGACCTCGTCCGTGACCACGAGAAGGTCCCGCTCGACCGCGAGCTTCGCGATCTCGGTGAGCTCCGCGCGAGTCAGGACCGTGCCGGTCGGGTTGTGCGGAGTGTTGAGGAGCAGCAGCCGGGTGTGGGGCGTGATCGCGTCGCGCAGCTCGTCCAGGTCGAGGCGGAAGCGGCCTGCGGCCGCGTCCGGGCGCAGTGTCACGGGGACGCGCTTGCCGCCCGCGAGGGCGATCGACGCCGCGTACGAGTCGTAGTACGGCTCCAGGGCGATGACCTCGTCGCCGGGCTCGACCAGGGCGAGCAGGGACGCCGCGATCGCCTCGGTCGCGCCCGCCGTGACAAGGACCTCGCGGTCGGGGTCGTACGCGAGGCCGTAATGGCGCTGCTGGTGCGCGGCGATCGCCGCACGGAGCTCGGGGATGCCGGGGCCCGGCGGGTACTGGTTGCCGCGGCCGTCACGCAGGGCGCGGACAGCGGCCTCGCGGATCTCCTCGGGGCCGTCCGTGTCGGGGAAGCCCTGGCCGAGGTTGATGGCGCCGGTCTTCACCGCCAACGCCGACATTTCGGCGAAAATCGTCGTGCCGAACTCGGCGAGGCGGCGGTTGAGCAACGGGCGCCCGGGTGTGGAGGTCATGGGCGCCATCCTGCGCCGAACCTCCGGAGTTCCTCAACTCACGCGGCTACGGCTTCTGCGGCTGTTTCGGCTGAAGCGTCTGCTTACCCATGTCCATGTCGAAGTCGCCGACGTACCACTTCCCGTTGATCTTGTCGGTCTTCACCTTGGCCGTGAAGGACTTCGGGTCCACGCCGTGCGAGTCGGACAGGATGTTGTCCCGCAGGGACTTTCCGTCGATGGTGATCTTGGCCGTCGGGACGACTGCCTTGTCGCCCTTGGGCGTGGGTGCGTCGACCTTGACCGTCGGCTTCGCGGAGGTCTTCTGCGGCGCGAACGCCTTGCTCAGGCCCTTCACACCGGGCGCCATCTTCTTCGCCATCGACGCGCACTTCTGGGGCGTGGTGGCCTTCGGGGACGAGCCGCCGCTGCCCGGCTCCGAGGAGAGCAGGCACGCCTGCTTGGCGTCCTTCTCGATGACCGCGCCGACCCAGGCGCTGACCACGGCGGGCACGGTGGATTGGCCGCCCGCCTGTGCGCCGGGGCTCTTGTCCGACGAGGCACCTGAGTTGCCCGAGGTGCCGCTGCCGCTGTCGTTGCCGCTGTCGCCCGAGCACGCCGCCATGAGCGGCGCCACCGCCAGCAACGTAGCCGCCGCGGTCCAGCCCATGAACCTCTTACCGGACTCTGGTCGTGCCATGACTCTCTGCTCCCTACACGTACTGAAAGGCTGCCCGAGACGCTACAACGCCGACCGGACCGGATGCACACGCAGAGCGTTCGGCGGGCGGCGCCGCGAGTGAACCCTCTGAACTTCCTCAACTCCGCTTTGAGGCGACACAGCCGGGGGCATCCCCCTTTCACGCAAGAACAACAAGAACAGCAAGAACGACAAGTACGGCAAGTGCGGCAAGTACGGCAAGAAAGAACGCGGACCCACGGGGGGCCTGCTTCGGGGGAACGGAAAGGGGCGTGAAGGTCATGGTCTTGGTCTTCGTGTTGATCGCGGTGGCGCTGATCATCGGACTCGCGGTGTACGCGGGCAGGGGAAGCGGCAGTGGGTCCCGCTCAGGGGCGGCCGGCGGCGCGGCAGGTGCCGGCGGGGGCAGTTGGTGGGCGGGCGGCGGCGACAGTGGCGGCCACCACGGCGGCAGCTCCTGTGGCGGCGGGTCGTCCTGCGGCGGCGGTTCTTCGTGCGGCGGCGGTGGCGGCGGTGGAGGTTGTGGTGGTGGCGGAGGCAGCTGACACGGGGCAGCTGGTCCGTCCATCTGTTGAAGTGCCCGGCAGAGTGCCCGGTGGGAGGCAACTCCTGCCGGGCACTTCGTCGTTGAGTCATTGAACAGTTGAACTGTGCAGCCCCCGAGGGGGTGGAAACCCTCCGAAGTTGGGTAAAAACGCTGTGGCAGTGCAGCAGTCCATGATTCCCTCTTAACCGTCAGCGCCGCCCTCGAAACGGACCACTTGGACAACAGGGACGTTTTCGTGGGCACGAGCCGGCATTCCGGCCTCCCGGCCCCTGACCGGGTGCGCCGGCCCCACCTCCATTGCGTGTTAGCGGAGCCGACCCATGCTCACGACCCTGAAGACTGTCTATACCGACACGTGCGCCTCGGATCTCGCCTGGACACTGGGGCGTGAGCCGCTGCCCGCGCTCGCCACACTCGAACTGGAACTCGCCGACGCGAAAATGGAGCTGCGGCTCCTGGGGGCATCGCACCAGGTGCTCCTCGAGGAGGAGCGCGGCACCTGCTCCGAGACCGTCGCCTGTATCCCCGGCAGCAGTACGCCACTTCCGCTCGGCGTCTCCAAGCGCCTCGGCGAGTGGGAGTACGAATTCGCGGCGCGCGTCGAGACCCTCTCGCGCGGCCAGTTCGCGGGCCGCGCGCAGGAATTGCTCGCCCTGGTGTCCGAGCATCCGCACGGGCTCGCCGGGGTCTTCCCCGGCAGCCCGCACGCGTTCACGGCGCTGCTCGCGCAGTGGCACGAAGGCGCGGTGCAGTGGCGTACCTGGCACGCCTATCCGCAGGACGGGCAACTCGTGGCCACGCGGACCCGCGTGGGGGTACGCATGCCTGCGGTGCTCTGACCGGCTCGCGACGGGTTCTCGATCGGCTCGCGACGGGTTCTCGATCGGCTTCCGATGGGCTCTACACCTCTGACGTCGAGATACACCCTTGTGGGTGACCGGACGTGAGAGTGCGGTGACGTAGCGTTCCCAAGGTGATCGAGCCGTCAACGCAGTTGCCCGTGACACCCCGGACGGGGCGGTTACTCGTCCTGGCGGGCGTCTTCATCTGCGCGGCCTGCGGTCTGGTGTACGAACTCGAACTCGTCGCCCTCGCTTCGTACTTGATCGGCGACTCGGTCACCCAGGCGTCGGTGGTCCTCTCGGTGATGGTCTTCGCCATGGGGATCGGCTCCCTGCTCGCCAAGCGTCTGCGGTGCCGGGCCGCGGCCGGTTTCGGCCTGGTCGAGGCGGCGCTCGCACTGGTCGGCGGCCTGAGCGCCATGGCGTTGTACGCGGCGTTCGCCTGGACCGGCGACCGGGGCGAGGTCTGGGCGAGCGGCTCGCGGTATCTGCTCGTCGCGTTCTCGCTCGCCATCGGCCTGCTCATCGGCGCCGAAGTGCCGCTGCTCATGGTGCTCATACAGCGGATCAGGCGGCAGGACCCCAGCGGCGCCGTGGCGGACCTGTTCGCCGCCGACTACGTGGGCGCGCTGGTGGGCGGCCTCGCCTTCCCCTTCCTCCTGCTCCCCCTGCTCGGCCAGCTGACCGGGGCGCTGATCACCGGCGCGGTCAACGTACTCGCGGGCGGGGCACTCGTGTTCGGCCTGTTCGGGCGGGACTTGAGTGTGCGCGGCCGCTGGGCGCTGCTCGTCGCGAACGTCACCGTCCTGGGCATCCTCGCCTCGGCCGCCGTGCTCGTCGGCGACTTCGAGGCGGCGGCGCGGCGGGCGGTCTACGGCAAGGACGTCCGGGTCGCCGTGCAGACCGACGTCCAGGAAGTCGTTCTCACCGGCGGCAGAAGCGATTCGCTCGATCTCTACCTCGACGGGCGTCTGCGCGTCAGCGGCCGTGACGAGCACCGCTATCACCGGGCGCTCGTCGGTCCCGCGATGAACGGCAGGCACGCGCGCGTGCTGATCCTCGGCGGCGGCGACGGCCTCGCCGCGCGTGAGGTGCTGCGGCATTCCGGGGTGCGGCGGGTGGACGTCGTCGAAATCGATCCGGGGGTCGTGGAGTTGGCGCGCCGCGATCCGGCGCTGAGCGAGCTGAACGAGCACGTGTACCGGGACCCCCGGGTGCGGGTCGTGCACGCCGACGCGTTCCGCTGGCTGCGCTCGCCCCCTCGTACGTACGACGTGGTGATCTCCGACATGCCTGACCCCGGCATCACCGCGAGCACCAAGTTCTACTCCCAGGAGTTCTACGGCCTCGCGCGGCGGGTCCTGGCCACGGGCGGCCGCCTCAGTGTGCACGCGGGCCCGGTCGCCGACAGGCCCCGCGCCTACTGGACGGTGGAGGCGACGCTGCGGGCGGCGGGGCTGATGACCGATCCGTACCGCGTGGGCGGCAGACTTCCCGGGGTCGCGGCGGCGGGCCCCGGACGGACGGCGGACGGTGCGGCGGCGCCGCGCGACTGGGGCTTCGTCCTCGCGGCCGGATCCCGTCCGGCCCTCGAACCGCACCGGACGGCGGCGCTGCTGCGGGTGGGCGTGGCGTCCGCCGAACGGACGCGGATGCGTGGGTTGACCCCCTCCACACTGGTGCACCCGCGGTACGCGAACTGACGAACCGACGTACATGGTCTGGACGGCGTGGGTAGGCTCGACTGCCATGGAGCATGAGGTGTTCGTTCCGGTTCCCGCCGACCGTCTTCAGCAGGTGCTGAGCGACCCCGCGCAGGTCGCTGGGGCGGTGCCCGGACTGCAGCGCGACGCGGACGAGTCCGCGCAGCCGCTCTCCGGCCGTCTCAAGGTGCGGATCGGCGGCCACACGATCACGTACCGGGGTGTGGCGCGGGTCGCCCCGCGCGGTGACGGTTCCTTCGCGATCGAGGGCGAGGGCGTGGAGGTGCGGGGCAGCGGCACCGTGAAGCTCTCGCTGACGGTGCGACTCGATCCTGCCGAGGACGGTTCCGGGACCCGGGTGGTCTTCGTCGGTACGGGTGCAGGGGAGGGGCGCGTCGCCGAAAGTTCTCCACAGGCTGTGGAGGGGGCTGCGCGCAGGCTCATCGAGCGGTTCGCGGAGGGGCTGGGGCGGGCGGCTGAACCGGAGCCGGAGCCTGCGGCGCCCGAGCCCGTAGTGATCGAGCCCGTCGATCCCGTCGAGCCTGTCGATGCGGCCTCCGTCTTCGAGACGGAGGTGCCTGCGTCGTCGTTCGACGCGGATTCCGACGACGGCGTCGACGCCGATGTGGATGTCGAGGCGATCCTGGTGCCGCCCGCGGAGGCCGCGCATGCCCGGCGGACGATGATCGGGCGCAGCGCCGAGGAGGTCGACCACGCGCCGCCTCGGGGGCGGTACGCCCCGGCGCCTGCGGCGGATTCGATGTCGACCCGGGCCACGTTGCGGTGGGCCGCGCCCGCTGCCGCGGTGGTGTTGGCGTCGGCGATCGTGGTGGGGCGGGCGTTGCGTCGTAGGCGGTGAGTTTTCCCCTACCCCGCCCCTTCCCGAGAACCCGCTGGGCGCGGGGGCCCTGTGCCTTGTGTGTACCGGGCTGAATCTTTCAGCCGTCCGGCGATTGAGGACGCCCCCGCGCAGCGGGTTTTCGGGAAGGGGCGGGGTTGGGGACGAAGAATGTCTGTGAACGTAAGGTCGACCCCGTGAGTAGCGAAGAAAGCGTGACACTGACCGCAGGCGACGCGGAAGTCGAGCTGCAGCCGGGTAACGGCTGCCGAGTAGGGAGCCTTCGGGTCGGCGGCATCGAACTGCTGCGGCAGGGCGAACGCTACGGCTGCTTCCCCATGGCCCCCTGGGTCGGCCGCATCCGCGACGGCAAGTTCCGCAACGGCGGCACGGCCCACCAGATGCCCCTCAACTCCCCGCCCCACGCCATCCACGGCTTCGCCAGGGACGCGGCATGGCGCACCGCCCGTGCGGGGAAGAGCGAGGCCGCCTTCACCTACGACCTCACCGCGCCCTGGCCCTACGAAGGCCGCGTCACGCAGCTCTTCGCCCTCACCGAGGACTCCCTCACCCTCACCCTGGGCATCGAGACGTACGGCGACTCCTTCCCCGCCCAGGCGGGCTGGCACCCCTGGTTCAACCGGAACCTGGGAACAGGGGAAGACGTGCGGGTCGGCTTCACGCCCGACTGGCAGGAGGAGCGGGGCGACGACCACCTCCCCACCGGCAACCGCATCGCCCCCACCCCCGGCCCCTGGGACGACTGCTTCGGCATGGCCGACGGCGTCGACGTCACCCTCACCTGGCCCGAGCAGCTGGAACTCACGGTGAAGAGCCGTGAGCAGTGGGTCGTCGTGTACGACGAGCAGGAAGCCGCCGTGTGCGTCGAGCCGCAGACCGGCCCGCCGAACGGCCTCAACACCCTGCCCCGCCTGGTCACCCCCATCGACCCCCTGGAGACGTCGACGACCTGGACCTGGACGCGGCTTCAGCGGCTCTAAGCTGACAGGCATGACTGACGACGTACGTGGCGCGCTGCTGCAGCAGATCAAGGACAAGGCCGTGGTGCACGGCAAGGTGACCCTCTCATCGGGTCTCGAAGCCGATTACTACATCGACCTGCGCCGCATCACCCTCGACGGCGAGGCCGCCCCCCTGGTCGGCCAGGTGCTTCTCGACCTCACCGCCGACCTCGACTTCGACGCCGTGGGCGGCCTCACCATGGGCGCCGACCCCGTCGCGGGCGCGATGCTGCACGCCTCCGCCGCGCGCGGCAAGCGGCTCGACGCCTTCGTCGTACGCAAGACCGCCAAGGCGCACGGCATGCAGCGTCGGGTGGAAGGCCCCGACATCAAGGGGCGGCGTGTCCTCGTCGTCGAGGACACCTCCACCACCGGTGGCTCCCCGCTCACCGCCGTCGAGGCCGTGCGCGAGGCGGGCGCCGAGGTGGTCGGCGTCGCGACCATCGTGGACCGTGCCACCGGGGCGGGCGAGAAGATCACCGAGGGCGCCGGGGTGCCGTACCTCTTCGCGTACTCCAAGGACGACCTCGGCCTGGACTAGAGACCGGACCACAGACCGGACCAGAGCACTCCGGCCACTGCGGCCGGAGCCGCCCGGCAAGTCTGGAAAGATGGGGGCGACGATGACGTCGCCCCCTTAGGTCAGGGCCAAGCACACACCCGCACATCACAAGGAGCGGACACATGCCCATCGCAACTCCCGAGGTCTACGCCGAGATGCTCGACCGGGCGAAGGCAGGCAAGTTCGCCTACCCGGCCATCAACGTGACCTCCTCGCAGACGCTGCACGCCGCACTGCGCGGCTTCGCGGAGGCCGAGAGCGACGGCATCATCCAGATCTCCACCGGTGGTGCGGAGTTCCTGGGCGGCCAGTACAACAAGGACATGGTGACGGGCGCCGTGGCCCTCGCCGAGTTCGCGCACATCGTCGCCGCGAAGTACGACATCACCGTCGCGCTGCACACCGACCACTGCCCCAAGGACAAGCTGGACACGTACGTCCGTCCGCTGATCGACGTCTCCGCCGAGCGCGTCAAGGCCGGTCGTAACCCGCTCTTCCAGTCGCACATGTGGGACGGCTCCGCCGAGACCCTCGCCGACAACCTGGCCATCGGCCAGGAGCTGCTCGCGAAGGCCGCCGCCGCGAAGATCATCCTCGAGGTGGAGATCACCCCCACCGGTGGCGAGGAGGACGGCGTCACGCACGAGATCAACGACGAGCTGTACACGACCGTCGACGACGCGCTGCGTACGGCGGAGGCCCTCGGCCTCGGCGAGAAGGGCCGCTACCTCCTGGCCGCGTCCTTCGGCAACGTCCACGGCGTCTACAAGCCGGGCAACGTCGTCCTGCGCCCCGAGCTCCTCAAGGACCTCCAGGAAGGCGTAGCCGCCAAGCACGGCAAGGCCGCGGGCGCCCAGCCCTTCGACTTCGTCTTCCACGGCGGCTCCGGCTCCACCGCGCAGGAGATCGCGACCGCCCTGGAGAACGGCGTCGTGAAGATGAACCTCGACACGGACACGCAGTACGCCTTCACGCGTCCCGTCGCGGACCACATGTTCAAGAACTACGACGGCGTCCTGAAGGTCGACGGCGAGGTCGGCTCGAAGAAGACGTACGACCCCCGCACCTGGGGCAAGGCCGCCGAGGCGGGCATGGCCAAGCGCATCACCGAGGCGTGCGCGAACCTGCGCTCCACGGGCACGAAGCTGAAGTAAGCACCGCTTTTTCACGGCTTTTGCTCGTCGGAGGGCCCGGTACCCCGTTCCAGGACGGGGTACCGGGCCCTTCGGCTGCGCCATGGCGCAGACTGGAACCCATGGCCATTCACAAGGATCTGCTCGGGGGACCGCCCCCGACCCACCTGCCCGACGACCCGGAGCCGCGCGAGCTCCTCGCGAACGGCGCGGCGCCCGCCGACGTCGCCGCGAAGTACCCGACCTCCTCGCTCGCCTGGGCGCAGCTCGCCGACGAGGCGTTCGAGCGGGGCAGCGTCGTCGAGTCGTACGCGTACGCCCGCACCGGATACCACCGCGGCCTCGACTCGCTGCGCAGGGCCGGCTGGAAGGGCCACGGCCCGGTGCCGTGGGAGCACGAGCCGAACCGCGGCTTCCTGCGCGCCCTGCACGGGCTCGCACGCGCCGCGCAGTCGATCGGTGAGCAGGAGGAGTACGAGCGCTGCTCGGGCTTCCTGCGGGACTCCTCCGCGGCGGCGGCCGACACTCTGGGCTAGCCCCGGGACAGCTCCGGGACAGCCCCCGAAGACGTGCGTGACCTGCCTGGACGCCGCTGTGACCAGGCAGGTCTTGCCGTTTTATGGGATGTTGCGGAGGATGCCGGTGGGGACCGGGGCCCCCGTGTCGGTAACGGCAGGGGCGGACCGCTACCCGAAGTACGTATCAAGGAGATCGCGATGTCCCAAGAGGCGGACACCCCGAACCTCGACTTCGCAGGAACCACCCCTTACGAGGATTACGTCCAGGCGGACGTTCTCACTCACCTCCAGCACCTGCGCTCGGACGACCCCGGCGAGATGGTCTTCCTGGTCACCACCCAGGTCATGGAGCTGTGGTTCACGGTCATCGTGCACGAGTGGGAGACCGCGTCGCGCGCCCTGCGCAGAGACGACGTCCCCGTCGCCGTGGCCGCGCTCAAGCGAAGCCTCCGCGAGCTGGAGGCGCTGAACGCCTCGTGGCGCCCGCTCGCCCAGCTGACCCCCGGGCAGTTCAACTCCTACCGTTCCGCGCTCGGCGAGGGATCCGGATTCCAGTCCGCGATGTACCGCCGCATGGAGTTCCTGCTCGGCGACAAATCCGCGTCCATGCTGGTGCCGCACAAGGGCGCGCCCCGCGTCCACGCGGAGCTGGAGAAGGCGCTCCAGGAGCCGAGCCTGTACGACGAGGTCCTCGCCCTGCTCGCCCGCCGCGGCCACGCGGTCCCGGCCGCCGTGCTCCAGCGCGACCTGACGCAGAAGTACGAGCCTTCGCCCGAGGTCGAGAAGGTCTGGACCGACCTCTACTCCGGCGACGAGAGCGACGAACTCGCCCGCCTGGGTGAGGTGTTGACGGATGTCGGCGAGCTGGTGTGGCGCTGGCGCAACGACCATCTGGTGGCGACGCGGCGCGCGATGGGCTCCAAGACGGGCACGGGCGGCTCGGCCGGTGTGGCCTGGCTGGAGAAGCGCGCGACGAAGAACGTCTTCCCCGAGCTGTGGACTGCGAGGAGCCATGTCTGATCCCGGGCGAGACCTCCAGGCGGAGGCGGCAAAGGGGGACGCCGATGATGAACTCGGGGGAAAGCGCGACGAGTTCGTCCTGGACGACACCGTCTACCTCGACGGCAATTCCCTGGGCGCCCTGCCGGCGAACGTCCAGGAGCGCGTCGCGGACGTCATCTCCCGCCAGTGGGGAAAGCTCCGCATCCGCTCCTGGGACGAGAGCGGCTGGTGGACCGCCCCCGAGCGCATCGGCGACCGCATAGCTCCCCTCGTCGGGGCCGCCCCCGGGCAGATAGTGGTCGGCGACTCGACGAGCGTGAACATCTTCAAGGCGCTCGTCGCGGCCGTACGCATGGTCCGTGACTCGGACGAGGGGCGCGACGAGATCGTCGTTGACGCGACGACGTTCCCCACGGACGGGTACATCGCTCAGTCCGCCGCGCGAATGACGGGGTGCCGTCTGGTGCCGGTCGCGCCGGGTGAGGTGCCGGGTGTCCTCGGCCCGCGCACGGCGGTCGTCCTGCTCAACCACGCCGACTACCGCACCGGGCGGCTGCACGATCTGCCCGGCCTGACGGCGGCCGTGCACGACGCGGGCGCGCTCGTGGTGTGGGACCTGTGCCACACCGCGGGAGCGCTGCCCGTCGGGCTCGACGCGCACGGCGTGGACCTCGCGGTCGGGTGCACCTACAAGTACCTGAACGGGGGGCCTGGTTCACCTGCCTACATCTACGTACGAGCGGACCTGCAGGACCGTTTCGACTCCCCGCTGCCCGGCTGGAACTCGCACGCCGAGCCCTTCGGGATGCGGCCGGAGTTCGAGGCGGCAGAGGGTGCCCTGCGGGGCCGTGTCGGTACGCCCGACATCCTGTCGATGCTGGCCCTCGACGCGGCGCTCGACGCCTGGGACGGGGTGTCCATCGAGGCCGTACGGGCCAAGTCCCTCGCCCTGACGGACTTCTTCATCGAGTGCGTGGCGGCCTACGTCCCCGACGGCCGGGTCGAGGTCCTCACCCCGGCCGACCACGGCCAGCGCGGCAGCCAGGTCGCCCTGCGGTGTGACGACGCGGGTGACGTCATGCGACGGCTCGTCGAGCAGGGCGTGGTCGGGGACTTCCGGGCGCCTGATGTCCTGCGGTTCGGATTTACTCCCTTGTACGTCGGGTTCGCCGATGCCGAGCGTGCGGCGAGGGTGCTCGCGCGGACGCTGGGGGAAGCTGCGGGGTAGCAGCAAGTGGCCGTTCGCCGGGCGGGCTGAGATTTCGGTCCGCCCGGAGCCGGTATCGGGATGGGGCGGGGTAGGGGAAGATCAAAAGGTCAGCACCCCTACGCACCCCGCAGAGAGGTTGTCGCATGCCGGACGACGCCGACGCCGTGGCCCGCGATGCCGTCGAGGCCGAAGCCGCCTTCTCGCACCCCGAGGTGACGCCCGACGCCACCGCCGCGTACGGCGAACACCCCGACCAGGTGATCGACTTCTACGAACCCCGGATCGCCACGGAGGCCCCCGCCCCCCTCGTCGTCGTCCTGCACGGCGGCGCCTGGCGAGCCCCGTACGACCGGCGGCACCTCACGCCCTTCGCGGACTTCCTGGCCAGACGGGGCTTCGCCGTGGCCAACGTCGAGTACCGCCGGGGGAGTTCGATCCCCGCCCAGGGAGGCGGCCCCGCCGCCGGGCGCTGGCCCGAGACCTTCGACGACGTCGCCGCCGCCTTCGACGCGCTCCCCGCGCTCGCGGCCGACCTCCTGCCGTCGGCCGACGTCCGCCGCACCGTCGTCACCGGCCACTCCGCGGGCGGTCACCTCGCCCTCTGGGCCGCCGCCCGCCACGTACTGCCCACCGGCTCCCCCTGGCGCGTCGACCGGCCCGTCCCCTTCCGGGGTGTCGTCGCCCTCGCGCCCATCGCCGACTTCCAGGTCGCGCAGGAGCTGGGCGTCTGCTCGGACGCCGCTCTCCAACTCCTCGGAGGCGCCGAGAAGTTCGACGAGCGTCTCCCGCACGCGGACCCGGCGGCCCTGCTGCCGACCGGTATCGCCACGACCGTCGTCCAGGGACGCACGGACATCGTCGTGCCGCAGGCGGTCGCCGAGGCGTACGCCGACGCGGCGGCGAAGGCGGGCGAGGTCGTCGGGGTCACGCTCCTTGAGGACGTCGGGCACTTCCCGCTGATCGACCCGGCGGCGGACGCCTGTGCGGTGGTGGCGGAGGAGATCGCGCAGTTGGCGTTCTGAGCGTCCGGCCACCTACGGAGTCAGACCTCCACGAGCAGCTCCCGTAGCCCCCGGATCACGAAGTTCGGCTTGCGCTCCGGCTCCGCGGCCAGGGTCAGGTCCGGCGCCCGGCGGAGCAACGCCCCCAGTGAAGCGGCCAGTTCGATGCGGGCCAGGGGTGCGCCGATGCAGTAATGGATGCCCGCGCTGAAGGAGATGTGCGGGTTCTCGGCGCGGGCCAGGTCCATTGCGGCGGGGGCGCTGAACGCCGCCGGGTCGTGGTTCGCGCTGCCGAAGAGGAGGGCGACCTCGCTGCCGCGCGGGATGACGGTGCCGGCCACCTCGATGTCGTCCAGGACCCACCGCTCGAAGAGCTGCAGCGGGGTGTCGTAGCGCATCAACTCCTCCACGGCGGTGGGGATCAGGCCCCCGGGGTCCGCGCGCAGGGCGGCCAGCTGATCGGGGTTCCGGAAGAGCGCGTACCAGCCGTTGACGGTGGCGTTGACCGTCGCCTCGTGCCCCGCGTTGAGCAGCAGCACGCACGTGGAGATCATCTCCTGCTCGCTGAGGGACTCCCCTCCCTCGTACGCGGCGATGAGCCCCGAGATCAGATCCTCACCGGGCTTCTCGCGCCGCACGGCGATGAGTTCGCGCAGGTACGCCGAGAATTCGAGGGAGGCGCTCACCGCCCGCCCCGCGGTCTCGTCGGACGGGTTCAGCTCGTACATCCCGCAGATGTCGGCCGACCAGGGCCGCAGCTGATCCCGGTCCGCCTCCGGGATGCCCAGCATCTGCGCGATCACCGCGACGGGCAGCGGCTCGGCGACCCGCGCCGCGAGATCCCCGCCCCCGTCGGCCACCAGGTCCCGTACGAGCCGGTCGGCAAGATCCTCGACGTACGGCACGAGCCGCTCCACCGTGCGCGGCGTGAACGCCTTCGACACCAGGCGCCGGATGCGGGTGTGGGTCGGCGCCTCCAGGTCGAGCATGCCGTTGTCGTTGAGGACGTGGAACGGCTCGTGCTCGGGCGGTGGCGCCTGCCGCCCGAACTCCTCGTGCGTGAAGCGGTGCAGATAGGTCCGCCCGAGCCGCCGGTCCCGAAGCAGCGCGGATACGTCGGCGTGGTGCGGGATCAGCCACTGGTCGGTCGGCCCGAAGTAGTGGACCCGCCCGGCGTCCCGCAACTGCGCGTAGGCCGGGTAGGGGTCGGCGATGAACTCCGACGACCAGGGGGCGAAGGGGGCGTCCATGGAGGGACGGTAGTCGTCGGCGCGCATGCTCAGGAAGGGGTCAGCCCGGTGTGACCAGTCGGGCCTCGTACGCGAAGACGGCCGCCTGCGTGCGGTCCCGCAGGCCCAGTTTCACCAGGACGCGGCTCACGTGGGTCTTGATCGTGGACTCGGCGACCACGAGGCGCGAGGCGATCTCCGAGTTGGAAAGGCCCTGGGCGACCAGGACGAGCACCTCCGTCTCGCGCTCGGTGAGCTCGCCGTACTGCTGCGCCTGGACCGTCGCCGACAGACGCGGCGTCTCGCCCAGTTTGGAGAACTCGGTGATGAGGCGGCGCGTCACGGAGGGCGCGAGCAGTGCCTCGCCCGCCGCCACCACCTTGACGCCGTCCGCGAGTTGCCGCGCGGACGCGTCCTTCAGGAGGAAGCCGGACGCACCCGCGCGCAGCGCTTGGTAGACGTACTCGTCGAGGTCGAAGGTGGTCAGGACGAGGACCTTCGATTCGACGTCCGCCGCGACGATCTCCCGGGTGGCCTCGATGCCGTTCAGTTCGGGCATGCGGATGTCCATCAAAACGACGTCCGGGTTGAGTTCGCGGACGCGCTCGACCGCCTCGCGGCCGTTGACCGCCTCGCCCACGACCTCGATGTCCGGCATCGCGTTGAGCAGGACGGAGAAGCCCTCGCGGACCATCATCTGGTCGTCGGCGATCAGCACGCGGATCGTCACTTCTGGCCTCCATCGGGTTCCGGCGCGGACGCGACCGGCAGGAACACGGTGACTTCGTAGCCGCCGTCCTGGGTGTTGGCGGTCGTCATCTCGCCGTCCAGCATCGTGACACGCTCACGCATCCCGGTGAGACCGTGGCCCGCTCCGGGCGACGGCTTGACCAGGCCGGTCGCCGGGCCGTTGAGGATGCGCAGGCCCAGGCCGCCGAGGACGTAGCCGACCTCGACGCGGGCCGTGGCGCCGGGTGCGTGGCGCAGGGAGTTGCTCAGCGCCTCCTGGACGATGCGGTACGCGGAGAGCTCGACGCCCTGTGGGAGTTCGCGGACCGCGCCGGTGACCACCTTCTCGACGTCGAGGCCGGTCTCGCGGACGTTCGCGATGAGCCGGTCCAGGTCGGCGAGGGTGGGCTGCGGGGCGTCCGGCGCCTCGTAGTCCTCCGCGCGTACGACGCCGAGGACGCGGCGCAGCTCCGTCAGCGCGGCCACCGCGTTCTCGCGGATCGTGACGAACGCCTGCTCCAGCTCGGGGGGCGGGTTCTCGACGCGGTAGGGCGCGGCCTCCGCCTGGATGGCGACCACCGACATGTGGTGCGCGACGACGTCGTGCAGCTCGCGCGCGATCGTCGTCCGCTCCTCCAGGAGCGTGCGCTTGCCGCGCTCCATCTCGGTGACCGTCCGCTGGACGCTGACCTCGTGCTTGGCTTCGCGGCGGACGTGCACGAGGGAGACGGTGACGAGGGCGAGCGCGGAGAAGAAGAGCATCTGCGGCAGGTCACTGCCGTACGCGCCCGCGCCCATGAAGACCTCGACGAAGACGCCGTAGGCGGCTGTGCAGGCCCACATCCACGCGGCGGCGCGCGGACGGGTCCGCACGGCGACCACCGTCATGACGGTGATGTGCGCGATGAACGAGCTGTCGGTCCACGGCCAGCCGTCCGACGAATGGGCGATCACGGCAATGAACGGGGTGCTCGCCAGCGAGAACCACCAGGCGCCGACGGGTCTCATCAGGGTCATGAGGACGGCGGCGGCCGGCAGGATGCCGGTGAACACGGCCCCCATCCCGCTGCCGCTGACGGGGGCGGCCGAGTACACGAGGACGGCGGCCATGGCGACCACGGCGTGCGGGATCCAGGCGGCGTAAGGGCGTATGCGGGCCGGAAGCCGTCGGCTCACCGGCCCGTCCGTACGCATCGGCGGCATCGGGCGGTAGGCGAAGGCATCACGGAGCAGGTCCTGGCGGAGCCCTGCGAGTGCGCCCGTGGCCAGGCGGTACTCCGGGCTGCGGCTACTGCCGGGGGCGGTCTTGGTCGCGTCAGTCACGCTTACGAAGGTACGGGTGCGGGGGTTGGGGGGCGTCCCCTCTGGGATGGGTTCTGCGGCGTCCGTCGCAGGTACTACGTGGGGGTAGCGGGGGTGGCGGGGTGCGGTGCTGGTTCGCTTCCCACCCTGGCCGTACGCGCTCCCCACCCCACGCGATGACCCGGGGCAGTCGGGCGGGTGGGAGAGCCCGCCCGGGAGGCGAACCTCGGGGCTACGAGATCATGTCCCTGCGGCGCAGTCCCGCCAGCCCCGTGGCAACGAACGCCGCCGCGATGGCCAGAAGCACCACCACCGGCGCCCACTCCATGCCCCCGCCGGGCAGCTTGGGCAGGTGCCCGTAAGGAGAGACGTTCAGCGCCGCCTGCGGAAGGCTCAGCGCGGGGCCGATCCAGCCGACCGCCAGGCAGACCCCGGCCACCGCCCAGGCGGCAACCGCGGCCCTGGGGAACGCCCCCACGAGCAGCACCGCGAGCCCGCCGAGCGCCCAGATCGCGGCCACCTGCACCAGGCACGCGCCCATGATCGGCCCGAGGTCCTGCCCGTACCCGACGGCGAGACCGAGCCCGCCCACCAGCATCAGGAGCAGCGCGCCGCCGAAGGCGATGACCAGATGGCCTGAGGCCCACCGGAGCCGTCCCACCGCGCCCGCGAGTACCGGTTCCGCCCGCTGCGAGGTCTCCTCGCCGTGCAGCCGCAGCACCGAAGCGACGACGTACAGCGCGGTGACCATGCCGAGCATGCCGACCATCGTGGCGAGGAAGGCGTCCGTGAGGCCGGACTGGCCGCCCATCCGCTCGATGATGTCGCGGGTGTTCTCGTTGTCGCCGACGATGTCGGCCGCGCCGTCGACCATCCCGCCGAAGACGACACCGGCGGCCAGGAACCCGATGACCCAGCCGAGCACGCTGCCGCGCTGCAGACGCCACGCGAGCGCGCCCGCCGTGGCGAGGCGGCCCTTCGCGGGTCCTGGCCGCGTCGGCAGGAAGCTCATGCCGACGTCGCGCCGCCCGGCGAGGTCGTACGCGAGGGCGCCCTGCGCCACGGTCGCGGCGGCGATCAGGAGCAGCACCCACCACCGCTCACCGGCGTAGGCGCGCAGGTTCTCCACCCAGCCGAGCGGTGAGATCCACGTCAGGGCGGACTCGCCGCCCCGCGTCCCCGCGTCACCTGCGGCCTTGAGCACGTACGCCGTGCCGAGCGCCGCCGACGTGAGCCCCTTGGCGAGCCGCGCGCTCTCCGTGAGCTGGGCGACGATCGCCGCCATGGTGGCGAAGAGCATGCCGGTGCCCGCGACGCCGAGCCCGAGCGCCAGCGCCCCCGCCGAGCCCTGCCCGGCCATCCCGGCGGCGATGAGAAGGCCCACGGCCGCGTTGGCCACGAACGCGGCGAGCAGCGCGGCGGTCAGCGGCGCACGCCGCCCCACCATCGCGGCGGAGATCATCTCCTGGCGCCCCGTCTCCTCCTCCTCGCGCGTGTGCCGTACGACGATGATCAGGCTCATCACGGCGGCGAGGATCGCGGCGTACACGCCGATGCGCCAGGCGGAGAGCGCGCCGATGGTGTCCCCGAACACGGGTGAGTACAGCGCCCGCATCGAGGAGTTGGCGTTCATCGACCGCATGGCGTCGGCCCGCTCGGCGGCCGTTCCGTACGTCTTCTCCAGGGAGCCCGGCATCGCGAGCACGATGCCGACGACGACGATGACCCAGACGGGCAGCATGACGCGGTCGCGGCGCAGGGCGAGCCTCAACAGGGCGCCCGTACCGGCGAGTTGACGCGATCCGCCGGTGCGGGGAGCGGGTCCCGAAGTCTCGGCGACGGCGGCGGTCATCGCGACACCATCTCGCCGGTACCGGTCGTCACGTCGTCCTGGTAGTGCCGCAGGAAGAGCTCCTCAAGGGTGGGCGGCGTGGAGAGGAGCGACCGGATGCCGGAGTCGGCGAGCGAACGAAGGACCGCGTCCAGCTTGTCGGTCTCGACCTGGAGCTTGACGCGATTCCCGGATACGTCGACGTCGTGGACGCCGGGCAGCCGCGTGAGCCCGTTCGGCGGTCCCGCGAGCTCGGCGGTGACGCTGGTCCGCGTCAGATGGCGCAGGTCGGCGAGGGAGCCGCTCTCGACGGTCTGCCCCTTCCTGATGATGCTGACGCGGTCGCAGAGCGTCTCCACCTCGCTGAGGATGTGCGAGGAGAGCAGGATGGTGCGGCCCCGGTCGCGCTCCTCCTCGACGCAGCTCTGGAAGACCTCTTCCATGAGCGGGTCGAGCCCGGATGTGGGTTCGTCGAGGATCAGCACGTCGACGTCGGAGGCGAAGGCGGCGACGAGGGCGACCTTCTGCCGGTTGCCCTTGGAGTACGTACGCCCCTTCTTGGTCGGGTCGAGTTCGTACCGCTCGATGAGGTCGGCCCTGCGGGCCTGGTCGAGGCCGCCCCGCAGCTTCCCGTACAGATCGATGACCTCGCCGCCGGAGAGGTTGCGCCACAGGGTGACGTCACCCGGTACGTACGCCACGCGCCGGTGCAGTTCGACGGCGTCGCTCCACGGGTCCTTGCCGAGGAGCTGAGCGGCTCCGGAGTCGGCGCGGAGCAGGCCGAGGAGGACCCGGATGGTCGTGGACTTTCCGGCGCCGTTGGGGCCGAGGAAGCCGTGGACCTCACCGGTCTCGACGTCGAGGTCGAGACCGTCGAGCGCGTGTGTCCTTCCGAACGACTTGTGCAGTCCGGAGACGGTGATTGCCTTCGTCATGTTTCAGAACGTACGCTTCTTTCACAAACTTGTGAAGTTAAGGAAGCGTATAAACTCGACCTCGACCGGCACGGCAGGGGAGATGATCGGCAGATGCCCAAGGGGCCCAGTGAAGAGACGCGACGTGACGACGAGGTCGTCTCACGTTTCGTGGAGCAGTTCGCCGCGCAGTTGGTCGAGGCGGGCATGCCGAGGATGCCCGCGAGGATCTTCGCCGCGCTCCTCGCGTCGGACTCGGGCGCGCTGACCTCGGCGGAGTTGGGGGAGCGGCTGCAGGTGAGCCCGGCGGCGGTGTCGGGAGCGGTCCGCTATCTCACGCAGCAGCACATGGTGGCCAGGGAGCGCGAACCCGGCTCCCGGCGGGACCTCTTCCGGGTGCACAGCAACCAGTGGTACGAGGCGCTCGCCAACCGCGACGGGGTGCTCAAGCGCTGGGAGAGCGCCTTGCACGACGGCGTCGCCAGCCTGGGCCCCGACACCCCGGCGGGCCGGCGCATGGCGGAGACGCTGGCCTTCTTCGAGTTCGTCGAGAAGGAGATCGCGGGGATGCTGGAGCGGTGGCGGGTGCACCGGGAGAGCTTGTTCGGCAAGTAGATCGCAGGGGGGGGCAGCCGTGGGTTCAGCAG
>NZ_JBHTSF010000039.1:24001-45795 GCF_042795295.1 Streptomyces sp. NPDC056486 | reverse complement strand
GCTGGTGAGGGGGGGTTTGCTGGTGGGGGGGGGGGGCCCCGGGGTGTTGTTTTCCGAAATGTATACGCCGGGGGGGGGCCGCGGGGGGTTCAGCAGGGGTGCTGAACCCACGGCGGTCACCGAGGCAGCATCAAGCCCCAAGCATTGGCCCGCACCGACCACGTCCGCGTCCGTACAGGCCCTCCGACCACCGCATCTGCCCGGTACCGGAAATCCGCCCCGGACACCGTGATCGTCCGCGCCCGCACCCGCAGGATCTCGGCTGCCGCGCCCACCGATGAGGGTCTGACCTCGACCTGCGCGAGGCCGTCGGCCCCGCGGCTCACCGAGACTCCCTCCACCGGCTGGTCCAGGTCCACCACGAGCACGCCGTCCGCCTCCACCCGCAGCCTCGCGGGCGCGGGTCCCGGCGCCGACGCCACACGCGCGGGGCGCGCGAGGGTGCGTACGAGGGACTGGCACGTACGCAGCCAGGGGTGGCTGTCCACCGCCGTGCTCCCGGAGGCCGCGCCCCCGGAGGCCGAGGCCGAGGCCGAAGCCGACGCCGGGGAGGTGACGGGTGGGATCCGCAGATTTCCGAGGACCACCCCGTCGCTGTCGTCGACGAGCAGATCCAGCCGCCGCTCGGCCCCTTCGAGCACCGCACGGGCAGCCGCGACGGCCCCCGAAGGCACCCCGAGCGACCGCGCGAGCGCTTGAGACGCCCCCACAGGAACAACCGAGACCGCACACGAATCGAGCTCGCGCTCGCGGTGCAGGATCGCGACGGCTCGCAGTAGCGCCCGGTCGTCCCCGATCACCACGGGACGCCGCGAACCCCTTCTGGCCAGGGCTTTTGCAAAGTCCTCCGGTCCTTCCGGCAGGCAGATGCGGGCGGCCGCGCCCGCACCCAGTACATCCTTCGCGATCCGTACCGACTCACCGTCCGTGCGCCGGGCGACCGGGTCGATGACGACTAGCAGCTGGTCGCGAGCCGACAACGTGCGCCCTTTCTTTCGTCCTCGGGTAGCATCTTTGTGCAAGAGCCCCTTGCGCTATTGCGCCAGGGGCTTGGTCTATTCCGGGGCAGCATCCAAGGCACACCCATACGGCGGCTACGGCCCCCAGACCTTGGACATGCCCCGCCCGGAAGGGGTGTACGCCTGTGCCCGCACTTGTGCTGCTCGGTGCTCAGTGGGGTGACGAAGGCAAGGGAAAGGCCACCGACCTGCTCGGTGGCTCCGTGGACTATGTAGTGCGATACCAGGGCGGCAACAACGCCGGCCACACGGTCGTCGTAGGCGACCAGAAGTACGCGCTGCATCTTCTCCCTTCCGGGATTCTCTCCCCGGACTGCGTGCCAGTCATCGGCAACGGAGTCGTTGTCGACCCGTCGGTCCTGCTCTCCGAGCTGAGCGGTCTGAACGAGCGCGGCGTCGACACGTCGAAGCTGCTGATCAGCGGTAACGCGCACATCATCACGCCGTACAACGTGACCGTCGACAAGGTGACGGAACGGTTCCTCGGCAAGCGCAAGATCGGCACGACGGGCCGCGGCATCGGCCCGACCTACGCCGACAAGATCAACCGCACCGGCATCCGCGTCCAGGACCTCTACGACCAGTCGATCCTGGAGCAGAAGGTCGAGGCGGCCCTCGAGGTCAAGAACCAGCTCCTCACCAAGCTGTACAACCGCCGCGCCATTGAGGTCGACCAGATCGTCGAGCAGCTCATGGAGCACGGCGAGAACATCAAGGGTTACGTCGCCGACACCACCCTGATCCTCAACAACGCGCTCGACGAGGACAAGGTCGTCCTGTTCGAGGGCGGCCAGGGCACGCTCCTGGACGTGGACCACGGCACGTATCCCTTCGTCACCTCCTCGAACCCGACCGCGGGCGGCGCCTGCACGGGTACGGGCGTCGGTCCGACGAAGATCAGCCGCGTCATCGGCATCCTGAAGGCGTACACGACGCGTGTCGGCGCGGGCCCGTTCCCGACCGAGCTCTTCGACCAGGACGGCGAGGACCTGCGCCGCATCGGCGGCGAGCGCGGCGTCACCACCGGCCGTGACCGCCGCTGCGGCTGGTTCGACGCCCCGATCGCGCGCTACGCGACCCGCGTGAACGGCCTGACGGACTTCTTCCTCACGAAGCTGGACGTCCTGACGGGCTGGGAGCAGATCCCGGTCTGCGTGGCGTACGAGATCGACGGCAAGCGCGTCGAGGAACTCCCGTACAACCAGACCGACTTCCACCACGCGAAGCCGGTCTACGAGTACCTCCCCGGCTGGTCCGAGGACATCACCAAGGCGCAGACCTTCTCCGACCTGCCGAAGAACGCGCAGGGTTACGTGAAGGCCCTGGAGGAGATGTCCGGCGCCCCGATCTCCGCGATCGGCGTGGGACCGGGCCGCACGGAGACGATCGAGATCAACTCGTTCATCTAGCGGTCGCCGGCTGACAGCTTCCGGCGGCTGTCGCTGTACGACGGAGTGGGCGTCCCGGCTGAAGCCGGGGCGCCCACTCCCGTCTTCCACGCCGTCCTCAGCCCTCTTTGTCGTACGTCAGGCCCTTGTCCGTGCCGGTGTTCTCGCGGTGCAGCCTGCCGTCCGAGAGCAGCGTGACCGTGCTCGCCTTGCCCGGTGTGCAGGAGGTCGCGGGCTCACCGACGATCACGTCCGTGGGCCCGATGCGCAGGGTGTTGCCGCTCGCCGACTCCAACTTGCCCTGGAACACGCAGTGGTACGTGCCGCCCGTGTCGGTCGGGCCGTCCGCCGTGATCGAGATGACGGTGTCGCCGACCTCGCCCTGCTGGAGAACGAGCTGCCGGGGGTTGCTGCCCATGTCGTTCTCGATGGAGCCGCTCCAGGTGCCGAGGAACTTGTCGGGGACCGTGCCCTCCTCGGCCTTGGACGCGGGGGAGGTCGGCGGCGTCGTCCCGGGCTCCGGCGTCTTGTCGTCGGACGGTGTGCCCGGCGTCGAAGGGGCGCTGTTGGACGGCGACTTGGGGTTCGTGCCGCCCGCCTTCGTGGTGTCGTCGCCCTTCATCACCGCGTACACCGTGCCGCCTGCTCCTATGGCCACTATGACGGCCACCGCGATGAGCGCGGCGGTGGACCGGCCGCTGCGGCGCGGGGGCTCGGCCTGGGGGTGGACGAGCGGCCCGTACGGGGGTGTGGGGCCGTAGGGAGGCGTGGGGCCGTACGGGCCCTGTTGGGGGTAGCCGTAGCCGGGCTGGGGGTGTTGCTGGGGCTGCGGATGTTGCTGAGGGTGCTGCTGCGGATGCTGCTGGGGATAGCCGTACGCCGGGCCCGGTGGGGGCGTGGGGGGTGGCGCCTGGCCGGTGATCATCGTGGGGAGGTGGTCGAGCGGGGCCTCGCCCGGTCTTCCGGGCGGGGGTGGGGTGTCGCCGTCGGTGGGTGCGGGTGCGGGCTTGGCTCCGGCCTCGGCGGCGGCAGCCCCAGCTCCAGCCCCAGCCGCAGCGGCCGCGGCTGCTCCGGCGGCCCCGGCTCCAGCTCCGGCTCCGGTGGGCTTGGGTGCGTCGCCCTCGCCCCCCGCGGTCAGCTCCTTGGGCGGCGCGAGCGACACCGGCGGAACCGGCCCCTTCGATCCGTTGACGGGCGGCGGCGACTCCGCCCCGCCCCCGCCCTCGTCCGGATCCTCCGTGTCGAGCAACTGCACCGCATGACGGCCCAGTTGGGCCACGAGCGCCCCCGGCAGCCAGGGGTCCCGCGTCCGGCCGCCGTCGCCGAGCGTGTCCTCCGCACCCGTCCGCTCAAGGAGCTGCTCCAGCGAAGGCCGCTCCGTGGGGTTCTTGCGCAGGCAGTCGCCGACCAGCTCGGCCAGCTCCTCAGGCAGCCCCTCCAGATCCGGCTCCTCCTGCGCGATACGGAACATCAGCGCGTGCACGCCGCTGTTGGCCGTGCCGAACGGCAGCGCCCCCGAAGCCGCGTACGCGAGGACCGAACCCAGGCAGAACACATCGCACGCCGGAGTGATCCGGTCGCCCCGCACCTGCTCCGGCGCCATGAAGCCGGGCGAGCCGACGAGGGCGCCGGTGCGGGTCAGGCCGCCGTCGGTCACCGTTTCGAGCGCGCGGGCGATGCCGAAGTCGATGACGCGGGGGCCGTCGATCGTGACGAGCACGTTCGACGGCTTGAGGTCGCGGTGGATGAGGCCCGCCGCGTGAATGTCCTTGAGGGCGTTGGCGAGCCCGGCCGCCAGTATCTTCACGGACCGCTCGGGCAGCGGCCCGTGGTCGTGCGAGATGACGCTCTGGAGCGAGGGTCCCGCGACATATCCCGTGGCCAGCCAGGGGATCGTCGCATCGGTGTCCGCGTCGAGCACCGGCGCCGTCCACGCGCCGCCGACCCGCCGCGCCGCCTGCACTTCCTGCCGGAAGCGGTTCCTGAACTCCTCCTGCTCGGCGAGCTCTTCACGCACCAGCTTCACCGCGACCGTACGTCCCCGGTCGGATCGCGCCAGATAGACGTGCCCCATGCCGCCCGCGCCGAGCCGCGCGAGCAGCCGATAGGCGCCTATTCGCTGTGGATCCCCGGGTCCCAGCTTCTCCATCGTCGCCCCGACCTCCCCCGTTGGTGTGCAACAGATCGAGGATAGTCGCGTGGTACGACATCGGGGCACGTACCGCCAGCTACGTCTCCGTAACGGGTTGTTGCGTATGCGCCGGGAGGGCCGCCGGGAGGGACGTCTCGGTCAGGATGCCGGACAGCCGTTCCAACACCCGTACGGTTTCAGCGAATTCGTCCGCGCCGAGCGCGTCCGCGAGCCTGGCGGCCATGTCCGCGTGGCCGGGGTCGATCTTCCTGACGGCGGCCAGGCCCTCGTCCGTGGGGCGCAGGAGCTTGGCGCGGCGGTGGGCCGGGTTCGGCACGTACTCGGCGAGGCCGCGCCGCACGAGCAGGTCGGCGATGCGCTGCACGCTCTGCCGGGTGATGCCCATCGCGCGGGCGATCCCGGCGACGGGCAGGGGCTCGCGCAGGACGGCGCCGAGCACCTGCCACCAGGCGGCGGTGAGACCGCCGGGCTTGGCCAACTCATCGGCCACGGAGAGGAATTGACCGTTGAGCCGGAAGACGCCGAGGGCGGTGCGGGAGAACAGGTCCTGCTGCTCCCGCACCCGGTCGCCGTCGCGTTCGGCGCTCACGAGTTGAGCACCTCGTAGGCGGCCGCGTCCGAGTCGTGGAAGAGCCGGTACCAGGCGTCCAGCTTCTCGCCCTCGAAGGCGCCGAGCCGCCCGAGGATCTCGCGGGCGAAGGCGACGGGCTCGGTCGGCCCCGCCGTGGTCAGGCCGCCGTCGGTGACGGCATCGGCGTCCACGTACCGCTCGCCGCCCTTGTATCCGGTGGCCGCGAGGTAGAACGACACCGCGCTGGTGTGCGCGCGCTCGTCGAGCAGTCCCTCGCGGGCGAGTCCGGCGGTGGCCCCGCAGATCGCGGCGACCGGCACGTCCGCGTCGAGGAAGGCGCGGGCCGCGCGGCCGAAGGGGGCCAGGTCGTCGCCCGCGTCCCACAGATCGGCGCCGGGCAGGATCAGCAGCGCGCTGTCCTCGGGCCGCAGGTCGGCGAGGGTCAGATCGGGCTTGACGCGGACGCCGCCCGCCGTGGTGACGGGGTCGAGCGAGTGCGCGGCGACGGTGCGGATCTCATATCCGGCGCGGGCCAGGAACGCGGTGGCGTATCCGGGCTCCCAGTCGGCGAGCGTGTCGTATACGGCGAGGTGCACGGGCTTGCGGGTCATGACTGCCTCCACGGGGTGAGGTGCCGCTGCTCGATGTGCGTCAATGTGCTTATGGCAACATGCTGTCAAAACGACAACATGCTGTCAACTCCTGACGGTCAACTCCTGACGGTCAATGCCTGACGGTCAATGCCTGAGAAGAGGGCCGGGCTCGTTAACTCCTGCTGGGGGCGCCCTTAACCCGCCGTTCCCTAGCGTCCTGGTCATGGACAGCGCAGAAAACCTCGGACAGATGGCCGCCCACCTCGGCCTCGACCTGGTGGCCGTGACCCTCCTGACCTTCGGGGTCTTCTATCCACGGCACCGCAGACGAGAGCTGGTCCCCGCCTATCTCGCCCTGAACGTCGCGCTCTTCGCGGTCGTCTCGGCCCTCGCGAGCGCCGGCGGCAACGGCGGGCTCGCGCTCGGGTTCGGGCTCTTCGGGGTGCTCTCGATCGTGCGGCTCCGCTCGGACGCGCTGCAGCACCAGGAAGTGGCGTACTACTTCATCACCCTCGTCCTGGGGCTGTTGTGCGGCCTTCCGGGGTTGGACCTGCCCGTCGCCGCCGGGCTCGCGGCCGTGCTGCTCCTGGTGATGTACGGCGCCGACCATCCCCGCCTCTTCGCAGGTGACCGGCGCGCCGTCATCACCCTGGACGCCGTGTACCGCGAGGAGAGCGAGCTCCGCGCCGAGCTGACGCGGCGCCTGGGGGAGCCGCTGGGCTGGACCGTCCAGGAGGTGGATTACGTCCGCGACCTGACGGTTCTGGAAGTCCGCTTCCGGCAACCGGAACCTTCCGAGAGGGCCGGGGAGTTCCTACGTACGGCACCACGACGCCGCACGACCCGGTCCCGCACGCCTGCCGTCCCCCACCAGAAGGAGACCGTGTGAACCCCGCCGTACGCGCCATCGGACGAGCCGCGCTCGCCGCGCACCCCATCTCGCTCGACGAGGTCAACGCCCGGGCTGAGCTGCTCGCCCGCTACGACAACAGCTATCTGGTGCCGGTCGAGATCTTCGACGACCTGGCGGCGCTTCTCACGGATCCGCGCCGCGCCTCGGGCCCTTTCCGGGCCCTGAGCATCGGCGGAAAGCGCTGGTTCAACTACCACTCGACGTACTACGACACCCCTGAGCTGCTCACCTACCACCACCACCGGCAGGGCAGGCGGCTGCGCTACCGCATCCGGGAGCGGGTCTACCAGGACAGCGGAGAGCGGCAGTTCGAGATCAAGCTGAAGAGCGGCCGTGGCGAGACGGTCAAGCACCGCCAGCGCCTGGAGGGCGACGACCGCGTGCTCGACGCCGAGCGGCAGGGCTTCCTCGCGGGCGTCCTGAGCGGGTCGTACGGGATCGAGGCGCCGGGCGGCCTGACGACGGCCCTGGTCACCGAGTACCAGCGGGCGACCTTCGTGGCCGACGGCCAGCGGATCACGTGCGACGCGGGACTCGTCGTCCGGGACGTGGCCACGGGCCGGTCGGTGGCGGCGGACTCCGGGCTCGTCCTGGTGGAGACCAAGACGCAGGGGCATCTGACGGAGGCGGACCGTGTCCTTCACCGGTACGGGGTGCGGGCCGCGGACTTCACGAAGTACTGCGGCGGTTTCGCCGCGCTGCGCCCCGAACTGGGGGTCAACCGGTGGGCCCGGGCTGTCCGGGTCGCGTTTCCGCGGGCCGCGGGGATGCCTGCGGGAAGGTGAGAGTGACCCGGGTGCCGTGGTTGGCGTCCGACGCCATGTCGAAGGTGCCGCCCGCTGCCTCCGCCGTGCGGCGGGCGATGTCCAGGCCGAGCCCGGTGGAGCCGCCGCCGCTTGAGCCGCGTTCCGCCGCGTAGGTGGCGGGGAGGCCGGGACCTTCGTCGGCGACGACGAGTTGGGCTTCCCCTGCCGGGGTGGTGCGGACGGTGATGCGGAACGGGGTGCCTTGGGGTGTGTGGTCGAGGACGTTGCCGATGAGGGCGTCGATGGCGGCGGTGAGGTCGTCCTCCGGTACGGGTACCGGGTTGGCTCCTTGCTGGGTCGACGTCTCCGTCGTACGACCCTGATCCTCCGCCAACGGCAGCCAGAACGCGGCACGTTCGCGGGCCACAGCGGCCAGGTCCGCGTACGGGGCGTCCCGGAAGGGGCGGCGGGCCTTGCGGATCACGTCGTCGACGCTGCGTTCGAGGGCGGCGACGTCCGCGGCGATGCGGTGCGCCTCCTCCGAGTCACGGAGGGTCTCGGCGTCCAGGCGCAGGGCGGCGACGGGGGTGCGCAGGCGGTGGGCGAGGTCGGCGGCGTTCTCGCGTTCGGCGGTGAGGAGTTCGTCGATGCGGGTGGCGAGGTGGTTCAGCTGACCTGCGACGAGCCGGAGTTCGGGCGGACCCTCGGGAGTGGCGCGCGCGGTGAGGTCACCCGCGGCAAGACGGTCCGCGGTACGGGCCAGGCGCCGGGTCGCGCCGACCAGACGGGCGCCGAGACGGTCGGCGAGGAGCAGCCCGATGAGAACGAGGCCGACCCCGATCCCGGCGAGCACGAGCCAGGAGGTCATGGTCCCCGCGTACAGCTGGCGCTCGGTGAGGGTGACCTGGACGACCGCGGTGCCGTCGGCGGCGCCCTGGACGGGGACGAGGACCTCACGGCCGCCGGTGGAGGGCTCGTAGGTGAACGCGCGACCGGTGCGGGCCAGGCGGACGGCCTCCGTGATGTGGGCCTGCTGGTGCCGGGGATCCGGTCCGATCACGGTGCCGTCGGCAAAGACGAGTGAAGTGTTGGGCAGATCCGACGCGTTGACGCTCTCCACGGTCTGCTCGGCGGTCTCGCGCTCCTCCGAGGTGGCGAGATCGGGCCCGATGGCGTGCGCCACCCACTGGGCACGGGCGGTGGCTTCGGCGGTGGTGCGGTCGGCGGCGTGGGTGCGGGTGAGGAGGGTGAGGGGAACGAGGAGGGCGGTGAGCACCAGGGCGGTGGTGGCGGCGGTGAGGAGGAGAAGACTGCGGCGCATCAGCGTGCGGGCTCTTCAGGAGGCGTCAGCTTTACGCCGACGGTGCGGACCGTGTGGAGATAGCGGGGCGCCTGAGCGGTCTCGCCGAGTTTTCGGCGGAGCCAGGAGAGATGGACGTCGACGGTCTTGTCGGCGCCGCCCAGGGGCTGCTGCCACACCTCGGCGAGGAGTTCACGGCGGGAGACGACCTGGCCCGGTCGGTGGGCGAGGTAGGCAAGAAGCTCGAACTCACGAGGGGTGAGATCCAGCGGGCTACCGTCCAGGGCGACTTCGCGGGATGCCGGGTCGATGGCGAGGCCTCCCACCCGCAGCGGCTCCTCGGCCACCTCGGTCGCGCCGAGGCGCCGCAGCACTGCCTTGATACGGGCGTCCAGCTGGGCGGCGCCGAACGGCTTGACGATGTAGTCGTCGGCTCCGTCCTCCAGTATCGACACCATCTCCGGTTCGTCGTCGCGTGCGGTCGCGACGATGACGGGTACGTCGCTGACGGCTCGGAGCATGCGCAGGATCTGGGCGCCGTCCACGTCCGGCAGACCCAGGTCGAGTACGACGAGGTCGGGGCGGTGGGTGACCGCGGCGTCCAGGCCTGCCATGCCGCTGGGCGCGGTGGCGACGGCGTGCCCTTTGTCGCGCAGAGCGCGCACGAGGGCACCGCGCAGCTGGGGATCGTCCTCCACGACGAGAAGATGGGCCATACATCCACCGTAGCCAGGTGCTTTGGGCGGCCCTTAACCGGGCGTTAGGAAACGGTGCGGCACAGTGTCCGGATGATCCGGATGAGGAAGTGGCGGAACGCGGTGGTGACCGCGGCATGGGTGGGCGTGGGCACGGCCGCGGGGGCGCTGGGCGCCTGGCAGCTGGCCAGTTCGGACAGCGGGGGAGCGGCGCACAGTCGTCCGCTGGACGAGGGGGCGGTGAGCAGAGCGCTGGCGGCGACTTCGGCGTCTCCGACTCCGACGCCGACTCCGTCCGTATCCTCTCCGTCGAGCAGCGCCCCCTCGGAAAAGGCGTCCGACCGCTCCACCCTGCGTTTCACGGGCGGGACGGCGACGGTCGAGTGCAGGGCCGACGGAACGGTGTACCTCGTCTCGTGGAGCCCGGCGGACGGCTTCCACATCGACGACGACGTGGAACGGGGCCCGGCAGCGGTGGCCCGCCTGGAGGCGGAGCCGAGCGACGACGACGAACAGGACGACCTGCCGTACGAGATCCGCTGCGGGGAGGGCGGGGAGCCGAGGGCGAAGGTGGTGGCGGACGACGATTGATCCAGCCCGTCCGGCGTTTGAGGACGAACTCGGCGAAGCCGGTGATAACGGCAACCAAGGCACAGGGCCCCCGCGCCGAGCGGGTTTTCGGGAAGGGGCGGGGTTGGGGACAAGTCAACGCCCCGACACACTGTCCAGTACCCCCCGCCGCCGCGAAACAGGACGCCCATACCCCGTCCACACCCTGGACATTTACCCTCGCCCACATGACCCCTCAGCCGAATCCCCAGGTCGGCGCCGCCGTCAAGGCCGCGGACCGCGCCCACGTGTTCCACTCCTGGTCCGCACAGGAGCTGATCGACCCCCTCGCCGTAGCCGGCGCCGAGGGCTCGTACTTCTGGGACTACGAAGGCAACCGCTACCTCGACTTCACCAGCGGCCTCGTCTTCACGAACATCGGATACCAGCACCCGAAGGTCGTCGCCGCGATTCAGGAGCAGGCGGCGACGATGACGACCTTCGCGCCCGCCTTCGCCGTGGAAGCCCGTTCCGAGGCCGCACGCCTCATCGCCGAGCGGACCCCCGGCGACCTCGACAAGATCTTCTTCACCAACGGCGGCGCGGAAGCCGTGGAGAACGCGACCCGCATGGCGCGCCTCCACACCGGCCGCCCCAAGGTTCTCTCCGCCTACCGCTCGTACCACGGCGGCACCTCCGTCGCGATCAACCTCACCGGCGACCCCCGCCGCTGGGCCTCCGACAACGGCTCGGCGGGTGTCGTCCACTTCTGGGCGCCGTTCCTCTACCGCAGCCCCTTCTACGCCGAGAACGAGCAGCAGGAGTGCGAGCGCGCCCTCCAGCACCTTGAGGACACCATCGCCTTCGAGGGCCCCGCGACCATCGCGGCGATCATCCTCGAATCCGTCCCGGGCACGGCAGGCATCATGATCCCGCCGCCGGGCTACCTCAAGGGCGTACGCGAGATCTGCGACCGGCACGGCATCGTCTTCATCCTGGACGAGGTCATGGCGGGCTTCGGGCGCACCGGCAAGTGGTTCGCCGCCGACAACTTCGACGGCGGCATCGTGCCCGATCTCCTCACCTTCGCGAAGGGCGTGAACTCCGGCTACGTACCGCTCGGCGGCGTCGCGATCTCCTCCGCCATCGCGGAGACGTTCGCCCGCAGGCCCTACCCGGGTGGCCTTACGTACTCCGGCCACCCCCTGGCCTGCGCCGCCGCCGTGGCGACGATCAACGTCATGGAGGACGAGGGCGTCATCGAGAACGCGGCCCGCGTCGGTACGGAGATCATCGCCCCCGCCCTCGCGGAGTTCGCCGAGCGGCACCCGAGCGTCGGGGAGGTCCGTGGCCTCGGCATGTTCTGGGCCCTGGAACTGGTCAAGGACAAGGAGACCCGCGAGCCTCTCGTCCCGTACAACGCCACGGGCGAGGCGAACGCCCCGATGGCAGCGTTCGGCGCCGCCGCCAAGAAGCAGGGGTTGTGGCCCTTCATCAACATGAACCGCACCCATGTGGTTCCGCCGTGCAACATCACGGACACGGAGGCGAAGGAAGGCCTCGCGGCGCTTGACGCTGCGCTGACTGTGGCGGACGACCACGTGTCCTGACCCGGCCCCGCGTCATGGCCGACGCCCGGCCCGGCCCCGCTCGGGCAGGACGTCGGCCACGCCCGGCTCCGTCTCACCCGCCGCTTCGCGCCGGGTCTTTCCCTCCCACCCACCCATGACCCCGGGTAATCGGGTGGGCGGGAGGGAGAGTTCCGCCGCGAAGCGGCAGCACAGACGGAGACGGCGCCGTACGCGGGATCGGCCCCCACCCCCAGGACCGGCCCCGCCCCCAGGCCCCCGGCCAGAGACATTGGCGCCCGGCCCCCGGGAACCCCGACCGCGTAGTCTGACGTGCTCGTAAGCAAACGACGACCACCAAGACGACGACTCCGAGGGAACCCAGATGCCCGGCACCGACGGCCCCGCCGCCCCCGCCGTCATCCGCAGCACTCTGCGCCAGCAGATCGCCGACGCGCTGCGCGACGAGATCCTCGGCGGCCGTCTGGAGCCGGGCCAGGAGTTCACGGTCAAGGAGATCGCCGAGCAGTACGGCGTCTCCGCGACCCCGGTCCGCGAGGCCCTGGTGAACCTCGCGGCGCAAGGCCTCCTCGACGCCGACCAGCACCGCGGCTACCGCGTCCACGAGCACTCCCTCGCGGACTACCGCGGCATGCTGGAGGCCCGCAGACTCGTCGCCGACGGAATCTTCCGCGACCTCGCGAGAAACGGCACCCCGCTGGGACCCAAGCCCCAGAGCGAAGCCGCCGCCGCGCTCCTGTCCGTACGCCGCCGTGGCGAGGAAGCCGCCCGCGCCGCCTGCGCGGGCGACCTGAACGTCCTCATCGGCTACGACCTCCGCTTCTGGCGCGAGCTCAGCGCCCTCTTCGGCAACGCCTACCTCTCGGACTTCCTGCACCGCATCCGCGTCCAGTCCTGGGTCTGCGCCGTCACCTACCTCCGCCGCGCCGTCGAACGCGGCGACGGCGACCTGCGCGGCACCCTCTGGGCCCGGCACACCGAGCTCGTCGACGCCCTCGCGCACCGCGACCCGCAGGCCGCGCACGCGATCATCGCCGAGTACAACGCCCACTCGCTCGCCCTCATCGAGCGTCTCGCGGCCGCTGCATGAGTGTGGACCTGACGGTCGTCGTCCCCGCCTACAACGAGGAACGGCGCCTGGCTCCCACGCTCGCCGCGATCCGCGCGTACCTGGAGGGCGGAGAGGACGGAGAGGGCGGAGAGGGCTGCACGGAAGGCGGCGCCCGCGCCCGATGGGAGCTGATCGTCGTGGACGACGGCTCCACCGACGGAACCCTCGACATCGCCGCCGACGCCGAGGCCGCCGACTCCCGCGTCCAGCTCATCCACTCCCCCCGCAACCTCGGCAAGGGCCACGCCCTGCGCCTCGGTGTCCTCGCCTCGCGCGGCGACCGCGTACTGATCACCGACGCCGATCTGGCCACCCCCATCGAGGAACTGGAGTGCCTCGACAAGGCGCTCACCGACGGCCACACGGCCGCGATCGGCTCCCGCGCCCGCCCCGGCGCGACGATCGAGAGCCACCAGCACCGCCTGCGCGAACTGCTCGGCCGCACCGGCAACTTCCTGATACGTACGGTCGCCGTCCCCGGAGTCCGCGACACCCAGTGCGGCTTCAAGCTCTTCGACGGCGACCGTGCCCGTGAGGCCTTCGCCGCGTCCCGCCTCCGCGGCTGGGGGATCGACGTCGAGATACTGCAGTACTTCCGCCGCTCCGGCTGGCCGGTCGCCGAGGTGCCGGTGCGCTGGGCGCACCAGGAGGGTTCGAAGGTCCGCCCGGTCGACTACGTGAAGGTCCTGGCCGAACTGACCTCGCTCAAGATCCGCACCGTCCCGCCGAGGGACCTGCTCGTCGCGGCGGTCTTCCTGGCCATGGCCGTCATCCTCTACTCGGGCCGTTTGATCGCGCCGGGCGACCGCTATCTCCCGGACTCCCTCCAGGACCAGAATCAGTGGGAGTGGTTCTTCGCGGTGACGGCGGACAACGTCCGCCACCTCCAGAACCCCCTCTTCACGACCCTCCAGAACGCTCCCGACGGCGTGAACCTCATGGCCAACACGGTCATGCTCGGCCTCTCCGTCCCCTTCGCCCCCGTGACCTGGCTCTTCGGCCCGGCCGCCGCCCTGAACGCGGCGATGACACTGGGCCTGGCCGCGACCGCCGTCGCCTGGTACTGGCTGATCCTCAGGCGTCTCGTACGTCACCGGGGCGCGGCAGCTGTCGGCGCGGCCCTCGCGGCCTTCGCGCCACCGATGATCAGCCACGCCCAGGCGCACCCGAACTTCATGGTCCTGTTCATGATCCCGCTGATCATCGACAGGGCACTGCGGCTCTGCGAGGGCGAGGGCGAGGGCGAGGGAAATAGAGACGGCGCGGGCACGAGTGTCGTACGTGACGGAGTCGTCCTCGGCCTCTTCACCACCTACCAGATCTTCCTCGGCGAAGAGCCGCTGCTGCTCGCGGCTATGGGCATGCTGCTGTTCGCGGCGGCGTACGGGCTGGCGCGCAGGGACGTGGCGCGGGAGGCGATCCGGCCCCTGGCCCGCGGCCTCGGCGTGGCCGTGGCGGTCACCGTGCCGCTGGTCGCCTTCCCGCTCTACTGGCAGTTCTTCGGGCCGCAGAGCTACACGAGCGTGCTGCACGGCGACGACGCGGGCAACAGCCCGCTCGCGCTCCTCTCCTTCGCGGAACGCTCGCTCGCGGGCAGCGAGAAGACCGCGAGCGCCCTCGCCCAGAACCCCACCGAGCAGAACGCCTTCTACGGCTGGCCCCTGGTCGCCCTCGCCTTCGCGATCGTCGTACGTCTCTGGGAGCGGGCGGTGGTGAAGGCGCTGGCGTTCACGGCCGTCGCGGCGGCGTTCCTCTCCCTCGGCCCGAAGTTCCGCATCCCCATGACGGATGTCGTGCTCCCCGGCCCGTGGGCACCCCTGGCGCACGCACCCCTCTTCGAGTCGGTCATCGAGTCGCGGGTGGCCATGGTGTGCGCCCCGGCGCTCGGCATGCTGGTCGCGCTCGCGCTTGCGCGGCTGCTCGCTTCCACGCGCCGGATGACGGCCACGCGGTACGCGGGCGTGGCCGCGGTCGCCCTCGCCCTCCTGCCGATCGTGCCGGCGCCGCTGCGATCGGTGGACCGGGCGCAGCCCCCCGCGTTCATCGCCGACGGAACCTGGAAGAAGTACCTGGGCGACGGCGAGTCCCTCGTACCGGTACCGCTCCCGGACCCGGCCAGTGCGGAGGCGCTGCACTGGCAGACCACCGCCGACCTGGACTTCCGCCTGCCCGGCGGCTACTTCAACGGGCCGTGGGGTCCGGACCGGATCGGCATCTACGGCGCGTCCCCCCGCAACACGTCGAACCTCCTGCGGGACGTCCGCTCGGCGGGCCGCGCCCCGCAGATAACGGACGCGTGGCGCAGGGCGGCGCGCGAGGATCTGACGTACTGGAACGCGGGCGTCCTGGTTCTCGCGCCGCAGCAGCACGACGCCGCACTGCGGGAGACGGTGGAGGAACTCCTTGACCGGCCCGGAAAGTGGGTAGACGGGGTGTGGATCTGGGATCTGCACGGGGGCAGCTAGGGGGCACCTGCCCGGTCTACGCTGCCTGAACGCGAGGAACGTCCGATGTCCGACATGAGGAGCCCCCTTGGCCTGTGACCTGTGGCTGGTCCCGCTCGTCGACGTGCTGTGCCACAGCCCCGACAATCCCTTCGCCGAAGAGATCGCGGTGTACGACAAGGCGCTGCACGAGGCAGGCCTGCCCCCCGTCCCCGTCTTCGCCTACATGCCGGGCCTCTCCGGCGACGTGGCCCCGGTGGCGGGCTTCGACTACGACGCGCTGCATTTCCTGCGCCGGGCGTACCTGCTCCAGGTCTGCGGCCTTGAGGTCACGCCGGTGGATGAACTGGGCGGCGACTACGAGCAGTTGCTGGAGATGTTCGACACGACGGCCCAGCAGTCGCACCTGGTCTGGCACTACGACCACGCGGGGGCGTACGTCCCTGTCGACTTCCCCGCCCCTCTCTCGAACGACGAACTCCTCGCGGGCGGCGGCCCATTGGGCTCGTCCCACGCACTCCTGCGGGAACTGGAATTCGTGGCCCCGTCCATCGGCATAGACGCGTCCAACCCCCCTCGCCCTCCGACACCCCCCGAGGCGCCCACGTCCCTGGAGGAACCGGCGGCCCCGGCCCCACCGGACGACAGCCCCTTCGCAAGGGAACGCCACGTATGGCTGGGCCTGCACGCGGCAACCACCCGAAGCCTGGCGCAAGGCTCAATGATCATCTATAGCTGACGAATCTCAGCCCGTCCGGCGTTTGAGGACCGGGGGCCCGGCCCGATATGCCCCGCCCCCGCCTCTCGCCTCGCCTCACCTCACCGAGGCTCCGGCGGCCGCTGCCGGGGCATATTGGGCCGGGCCCCCGGCGGCAGGGCGGCCCGGACAGGGGCAGCACCGGCCTCCCCCCGGGAGGCAGGAACCACGGCCTGTATGGCCAACGGCGAAGGCCCCGACCGAAACTCCACCATCCAGTCCGCGGTCTCGGCCCGCACCAGCTCGGTCACATCCTCGGAGAACCGCCGAAGCACCGCGAGACACCGATCGGCAGCCTCACTGGCAGTCCCCTCGGTCGGCCCGAGAACCTCCCGCACACTCTCCGACGCCCAGTCGAACTGCAGCGCCTGAAGCCGCCGCTGCACAGCCTGCGCGGTGGCCACATCCCGCATCCACCCGGACGTGAGACCGAAGAACCGATCGCACCCCACACACGCGGCGCCCGCGAGCAGCGAGACGAACCCCCACGTGGCGACGCCCCCCGCCGCCCCCGCCAGATCGAGCAGCGGAAGCACCCCCGCGCCCACGGCCCCCACCGCCGCCCCGACCCGCGCCAGCCGCGCCCCGCGCCGCTTCCACGCCCGGTCGGACAGGTACCACTCCGCGGTATCGAGCGCGCCCCGCTCCACCCACCGGTACAGCTCGTCGAGCCGCGCCGCAGGCTCACCCCAGTCGCCGACGGGAAAGGCCCGCCCCGTCAGATCCCCGAGCCGAGAACCGTCCGCATCCGCCCCGGCACCCTGCCCCTCCTGGGGCACCCCCTCGGGCTGCATCTCCGGCTGGCTCACCCGGCACTCCCTCTACCTCTACGAGATCCTTGATGGTGCTGATGGTGCTGAAGCGACTGATGTCATCTGCTCATGCGCAGCCCCAGTCCTACCGCCCAATGGGTGGCCGTGAGCCCGTTATCGCGGTATTTCCGCCCGGAAGAGGTGCTTGATCAGGTATAGGAGGACGGCTGAGCTCACTCGAAAGAGTGCTGGGGCGCGGGCACCCCCGACCACGTAGGCTCGTTCCAGGTGGAAAATCCACCGTAAATACCTCCACAGACCGTCCCAGACCATTCGAAACCTTCGAGACAGGAGTTGATCGTGATCCCCGGTGGTGGCCAGCCCGACATGCAGCAGCTGCTTCAGCAGGCCCAGAAGATGCAGCAGGATCTCGCGACCGCTCAGGAGGAGCTCGCGCGCACGGAGGTCGAGGGCCAGGCGGGCGGCGGCCTCGTCAAGGCGACGGTCACCGGCGCCGGTGAGCTGCGCGGCCTCGTGATCGACCCCAAGGCGGTCGACCCGGAGGACACCGAGACCCTCTCGGACCTGGTGGTCGCGGCGGTCCAGGCGGCGAACGAGAACGCGCAGGCGCTCCAGCAGCAGAAGCTGGGCCCGCTCGCGCAGGGCCTTGGCGGCGGCGGTATGCCGGGCCTTCCCTTCTAAGAGGGCCACAGGCCAACTACCGTACGTACCAAAGTGTGATACTCGGCAAAAGCAGGAAAGGCACCCCGTGTACGAAGGCGTGGTTCAGGACCTCATCGACGAGTTGGGCAGGCTGCCCGGCGTCGGTCCCAAGAGCGCGCAGCGGATCGCCTTCCACATCCTGCAGACGGAGCCCACGGACGTGCGCCGCCTCGCGCACGCCCTCCTTGAGGTCAAGGACAAGGTCCGCTTCTGCGCGACCTGCGGCAACGTCGCGCAGGAAGAGCTCTGCAACATCTGCCGCGACCCGCGCCGCGACCTCAGCGTCATCTGCGTCGTCGAGGAGCCGAAGGACGTCGTGGCGATCGAGCGTACGCGCGAGTTCCGGGGGAAGTACCACGTACTGGGTGGGGCGATCAGCCCCATCGAAGGTGTTGGCCCGGACGACCTGCGTATACGAGAGCTGCTCGCGCGCCTCGCGGACGGCACGGTCACCGAGCTGATCCTCGCCACGGACCCGAACCTGGAAGGGGAGGCCACAGCGACGTACCTCGCGCGCATGATCAAGCCCATGGGCCTGAAGGTCACCCGCCTGGCCAGCGGGCTCCCTGTCGGGGGAGATCTGGAATACGCGGACGAGGTCACACTGGGCCGCGCCTTCGAGGGGAGACGACTCCTAGATGTCTAAGAAGCAGCCAGAGCAGTCCACGAAGCCGGAAGCGACGATCACACCCGACCCGATCGTCACGCCCGAGCTGATCGTCACGCCCGAGCCGATGGCCGCCCCCGAGCTGCTCCTCGACCCCGAGCCGACGGTCCTTCTGCACGCATCCGCCCAGGACCCTGACTCCTTCGCGGTGCAGATCTCGGACCAGATCGAGAGCTTCATCGTCGCGGTGACAGAGGTCGCGAAGGGCGACGAGCCGGACTCGGCAGTTCCCTTCCTCCTCCTCGAAGTCTCCCAACTCCTCCTCGCCGGCGGACGCCTGGGCGCACACGAGGACATCGTCCCCGAGGACCGCTACGAGCCGGACCTCGGCCCGGAGCGGGACGTGGACGACCTGCGTGAACGCCTGGCCGCCATGCTGGAGCCGATCGACGTCTACTCCGAGGTCTTCGACCCGTACGAGCCCCGCAAGGCCCCCGTGGCCTGCCGCATCTCGGACGACCTGGCAGACGTGGTCGCCGACCTCTCCCACGGCTTGGCGCACTACCGCGCGGGCCGCACGGTGGAAGCCCTCTGGTGGTGGCAGTTCTCGTACTTCTCGAACTGGGGCTCCACCGCATCGGGCGCCCTGCGAGCCCTCCAGTCCCTGGTGGCCCACGTCCGCCTGAACCAGCCCCTTGAGGACCTCAACGGCCTGGACACGGACGAGGACCTGGCCGAGGACGCACTCGCCGAGGCGGCGGGCAAGGTCATGGCGGAAGAGATCGCCGGGCCCCTGGGCCTGCGCTCGGTGTAGTAATTCGGTGTAGTAACCGGAGCGGGCTGCCTGCGACGGGCGGTGAAGGATCAGGCGTTCTTGGCGCCTGAGTCGCCGCCCGTTCCGCCCGTTCCGCCTGTGCCGCCCGGCCGCAGCTTGCGCCACAGCGACCATGTGGTGGTGGCCCAAGCCCATATGGCGACGACCAGCACGGCGACCTTGGCCCAGAACCAGAGGGACGCGGGCTCCGGCGTACTGACGAGGTCGAGGCCCCACCAGAGGATTCCCCCGGTGAACAGGACAGTGGGCACCACCTCGGCCCGTGCCGCACGCCGCGTCTTCCCCGGCCCTTCGCTGAGCCGCAGCGCGTAGACCTCGACGTCCCCGAACTCGCCCGCCGCACTCCCGCCCGAAGCGGCGAGATGGTCCCGCGCCTCGGACACGCAGCGCGCGGCGTCCCCCGCGGGCACCCGGTGCCGCCCCCGCAGCAACGCGGAGAGCCGCGTCAGCCAGGCCTCGTCGTCATCCCGTATCGCCTCGGCGGGCACGCCGCGCTCGCGGAACCATCGCCCGACGCGCTCAGGGGAAAGCCGCCACCCCAGCACCCCGAGCAACGCACCGACGACGAACAGCGAGGGTGCCGGAACGCTCACTTGGGGCCCCCGGGGTATGGCGGTGAACCCCACGGCGCAGGCCACGACAAGCACCGCGGCGCAGGCGACAGCTATCCGGCCGGCCCGAAGCCGCCCCGCCGCACGCAGCTCGGGGATGACACCGGTCACGAGCACGATGAGCACGGCGAGCAGCAGACCGGCGCCCCCTGTGGGCCAACCGACGTTCACCCGGAACCCGTTGCTCGCCCACAGCACCACACCGAACAGGGCGACTTGGCCGCCTGCCAGCAACAACGAACTGGTGAACCGGTCACCGGCGGCGAAACCTTCGAGGTCGACGGTGCTGCGATGAGCCTCGTCGATCCGCTCGGCGGCGACGGTCTCGGCGTACGCGGTGGGATCGCCGAAGATCTCCCGGAGGGGTATCCCCGCCTCGACGGCAGTCAGCCGAGCCTCTTCAAGTACCTGCGCGGCGAGTCCGTCGGGCGGCGTGTGTTCCACGGCCAACGCGAGCTCGAACTCGGCGGCCCACCGAGCATCGTCGCCGCTGGCCCAGTCAGGCATCTGCCCCTGCCCCTGCTTCTGCTGCGTCTGCTCCCTGCCGCTCGTGCGCGTCATCGTGTTCCCCCAGTTCTCGTTGATCCTCCGGACCGGCCAAGGCCGTCACCACGCCGTGGAAGTCCCGCCACGCGTGATACTCGACGGCCAGGCGCTCGCGCCCCGATTCGGTGAGGCTGTAGTACTTCCGGCCGGGCCCGCCCTCGCCCGCGCTCCAGCGGATGTCGACCGCGCCTTCCTCTTCCAGCCTGGTCAGGGCCGGATAGAGCGTGGCCGCCTTGGCATTGGCCAACCCGGCCGCGCCCAATTCCTGAAGCAGCGCATATCCATAACTCTCGCCGCGCTCCAACATCCCGAGCAGGCACAACGGCAAGGCCGCACGCAGCCAGGCGGAACTGAACTCCGGCACCTGCTTCGCCTCCCCGACTAGTTGAGTTTTCAGAATAGTCCAGAACTCAGATATCCGCCAACCCCCCGTCACACACAGCAACCGGGGACGCAGGTGCCGCCGCCCCTCCTATGGACTGACCGGCCCCAGCGCCATCAGCAGCCGAGCCGGTTCCACGTACGGAGCGGTCGGCGTCGGTTCGCTGTACCAACCCAGCGGCCACGTGTTGCCCGCCAGCGCCGGAACCCCGATGTACGTCACCGTGCGCGACGTCCCGAAGCGTTGTACGCCCAGCGGCCAGGTGTGGTCCTCTGCCGTGCCCGGCGCCACCAGGAAGTACATCCACCGGGCTCCGGACACCTCGCAGATGACGGGACCCGCGTCACCCTCCGCCTCCGCGATCAGCCTCGCTGCGACCAGTTCTCCTCGTGCGCCCTGGATCCGCAGGGTGTCGAAGTGGACGCCGGACACGCGGAGATGGTGCCCCGCCATGGGGACCCACTCGGGCCAGTGAATTGCATTCGTCATGGCCACACCGTGCGTGGTGCGGGGCTACGCTCGGTAGTGACTGAGGGGGTACACGCCGAGGTGTATCCGCCGGAGGGGGCCGCTGTGTCCGTTCAGTACAACCCGACTTGGCGCTACGGCGGCAACCAGCTGAAGCGCTGGCGCACCAAGGCGAGCGTCTCGCGTGAGGAGCTGGGGGCTGCCTCCAACTACTCGCCCGACACCATCAAGGCCATGGAGCAGGGCGTTCGGATGCCTACCGCGCGGGTGCTGGATGCGGCGGATGAGCTGTGCCATGCGGAGGGGCTGCTTAGTGCGGCGAAGGATTATGTGCGGGCGGAGAAGTTTCCGGCTCGGGCGCAGGATTTCATGTTGTACGAGCAGCAGGCAGTCAGCCTGTGGTGGTACGAGGTCGGGCTGATCCCCGGCTTGCTGCAGACGGAGCCCTACGCGAGGGCGCTGATCAGTAACCACTGTCCGCCGCTTGATGAGGAGACGGTCGAGCGACGAGTCGCTGCGAGGCTGGAGCGACAGGAACTCCTCACTCGTACACCGCCGGTAGCGATCAGCTTTGTCGTGTACGAGGCGGCGCTCCGGGTTCCCCAGGCAGATGAGGGGCAGTTGTTGCGCCTGCTCGATACCGGGCGTCGAAACAACATCTCTGTGCAAGTCCTTCCGTTCGCCCGGGTGATCTCTGCTGCCTTGCTCGGGCCGATGGTGCTGCTGGAGACTCGGGACCGTGAACGTCTGGCATTTACGGAGGGCCCGTCGACGAGCGTGCTGACCTCCGAGCCAGAGGTGGTGAGTTCGCATACCGAGCGACTTAGCATGATCCGCATGGAGGCCCTCGGTACTGAGGAGTCGTCTCTCTTCATCAAGCGGATGGCGGAGGAACTGTGAGCGAGCACCTGACCTGGTTCAAGTCAAGCTACAGCGACTCTGAGGGTGGCGCTTGCCTCGAAGTCGCCCCGGACTGGAGCAAGTCCACGTACAGCGATGGCGAAGGCGGCGCCTGCGTAGAGATAGCCCTCTGCCCCGCCGCC